>JASEGX010000072.1 GCA_030017815.1 Thermodesulfobacteriota bacterium
CTGCCTCTGCCCTGGCTGCTGTAATCTTCTGCTCTGCCTCTATCTTTATCCTATCCAGGTCTCTTTTTGCCTTTAGTGCGAGCTGTTCTGCTGTCTGCTTTGACTCAATGGCTTCCATAAATATCTTGGAGAAGCTGAAACCCACGATAGAGAATGCATCAACTGCTATGTTGTGCGCAAGGAGCCTTTCAGTAAGGGACAGTTTCATTGCATCGCTTACCGCTGGCCTCTTTGTAATAAGCTCTTCTGCTGTATACTTGGCTGTCACAGCCTTTACCACCTCCAGCACGGCAGGGTCTATGATTCGCTCTTTAAAGTGTATGCCGATGGACTGATAGACAATATTTGCCTTGTCTGGAATTATATGATAGTTAATCGCAACAGTAGAGCTTACATCCTGAAGGTCAGCCGAGGCGGCCGCAGCATCTGTCTCTGCTTTCTGCACCTTGACATCCACCCGGATAATCTCCTGCATTATAGGTACCCTGAAATGTAGTCCTTCATCTAACACCTTATTCTGAACAGCACCAAAATTAAGGACAATACCTCTTTCACCCGCCCCAATCTGAACCCATGGATTTAAAAACAGGAAAAACACCAGAATTGCTCCAATAATCAGCGCCAGCCTCATAGGTCCTTTCTTCATCGCAGACTGCATTGCCTCCTTAGCCCTGTAAACATCTTGTTCATCCATTATACTACCTCCTTTTTAATTTAGAGGCTGCTTAGCAGCCGCTTTAACAAAGTACCTTATTGTTTTCGCCATCCCTTTTCCTCTCTTATACCCCAGTTCAATGAGGAAGTGCAACACTTGGAGAAATGGCCTTATGGCTGGTACTCTGGGTGGATATGGGAAAAAAATACAGGCACATCAGTCTTGAAGAGAGGGACAGGATAGCGGAGATGAAGTCGTTGCGGCACAGACGAAGCCGCAAGGTTTGTGGTTTTCCGTTTGTGCCGTTGTTATCTGCCGTTGGTCATGCATCTATTTTGATATTATCTCCTTTTTGCTTTGCAAAAAAGGCATTTAACCCTGCTGCTGAAAGATTTAATAAAAATGTCAACCAGAAACCGAAGGTATATTCAAGCTGTACCATACCTCCAGTCTGTTTAAGTACGTCATTATCCATCTTTGATTTGAGCAGTAAAAGCATAACAGCTCCAATGCCACCAATGATAGCTGTTACAATAGGACTCTTTTTAGTTTTCAAAAGGCTCAAACCTAACCCAACAATTACGGATAAAAAGGCGAAAATTGCCAGCGGTTCTCCTTTTAACTTTTGAGTTTGCTTTTGTTCAAACATCCCAGGTTGTTTAATGGTCGTGCCTGTAACCAATTGAATCCCGGTGAAACTGGCAACTCTCTGCCCACCGCAAGAAACATTGACAAATGGCAGGAAGAAACAGATTAAAGCAACTCCAAAGATAGCCGGTGAAATTTTCCTAAGCCCACTTTCCATGATACTCCTCGTTTATCATGTTTTAATGACCAATGGCGTATAACGGACCGGCAGGGCTTTTCACTAACCCTCCTAAAGCCTAATTTTTCGATTATTACTCCCTTCCCTATCGGGAAGCATCCCGAAGCCTGCCGAGCGAGCGGAGCGAGCGATGTCCTGCCTATCGTTTCGAGTGTTTGAGAAGGGCGAGACCTTTGGGTGTCAACCTCAAGCACTCTACTATCTGCCGTTGCGGACAAATAATGAAGCGCCCTTTTTATCCTCGGATTATTTCAACTACTTTTTCAATAATTTCATTAAGCTTTTCTATTTTAAGATTGCCGACTTTATATAGGACAATATGACTATCCGCTGTAAATATGCGGTTAGGTCTCACATTACTTGTTTGTTTCAGACTCCCTGTTTCAAAGTCTTTATCATCAAGTGAAATTGCATAACTGTCTTTGACGGATTGACTTGTTATCTGGCAAAGGATCAGATCATCGCCTTCTATTTTTGAAACAACTAAAGCAGGGCGCCTTTTGGACTGGGTTAGGTCAGAAAAGGGGAATGGAACAACGACAACATCACCTTTTATAAATTTTGCCATGCCTCATCCTCTTCTGGCTTAAGCCAATCTTTTTTGAGAGAAGATTCACTTGCAATAGCAGTATCGAACCTTTCCTTAATTAACTTTGTCTTTAGGAAATGAACAAAATCCAGCACCTCATCAAGAAAAGACTCCGGGACTTGCTCGATTTCATCTATAAGCAGTTCCTTTTTACTCATGGGTTCCCTCCTTTTATTCATTCTAAATCAATTATACCAAATTCAACTTTATTATTTTACGGTTATTTGTTTAGCCGTCTGTTGTAGGCCAAGCCCTTGGTGTTAACCTCAAGCACTCTGCTATCTGTCGTCGCGGACAACGAGAAACTTATAAATTTATGGATGTTCCTCGTCTCCATAGAATATCAATAAGTTGTCCTTTTATTTTCTCTTCATTTCGTTTTGTCCTGTAAAAAAGTGGTTTTTAAAGGTCCCCTCTATGAGTTTTTATTAGTGTGATGTTTCTTAAAACCGCTAATAATCTATCATCCCTACGCAGCATGTGATACTCAGGATATTCTCTATCCGTGACTACGGCATAGATTTCATAAGTGTTCTTAAGCCCAGGCGGGTCATTTATTTCGCCAAGGTAACAGTTCCCGGAATAGTCGACTTTGGGGTGTCTCATTAAACCTAATCCAACGGATTCACCGGTGGGTTGAATATATTCCTTGCCCTTATCCTTTACGACTAGATAAACAAATAGCCCTTCGGCATTCAAAACTTCCCCTTTTACAATAATTTTAAATGGAGCAGCATTGTTCTTTACTGGTCTTCCCTTTACATCAGATATCTCGGATATACTGATAGATGGGGCATTTCGAGGCGGTGGATTTGTGTTTTCGGATACCTCCGCGTGATTTGAAGGTGAGACCGCTTTTTTGTCAGGGGGCCTGGATTTTATCGTAGCATACGCACCTATGAGAGCGACCAAGATCGTCACGACTACCCATATCGGCCAAGGGGTTCCACCGTTATCTTTTGCCACTCTCGCGCCTCCTTATTTGGTCAAGTCCCTCTTTGTCTGTAAAAGCGTGCCATCCCGTAATATGGGACGGTAATTCTTCGATTATTACTCCCCTCCCTACAGGGAAGCATCCCGAAGCCTGCCGGGCGAGCGATGTGCTGCCCATCGGTCACGGCGCATACGCGCCACAATATCGTAGCGGGGTTTTGAAATTGCGCGTGGCGGAGCGAAAGTATGCGCCGATGTTATACGAGGGGGCAGAGCGCATAATTCTCATTCAATTTTTAACAAATCCCTTTTCAATTCCAGCACTTCTCTCTTCTTTTTAGACGCATGAATTACTTCTGGTAGATTTAAAATTGATTTATCGTTAATCATATTTATCACCTTGTCGCAGGCAGATCGAAAATCATCGTAAGAGTTCTCAGCCATTAAGAATAAACGTTCGTTGCCCATTGACCTATATTTGTTCAAATGTACATATTTAGCAGAATCATTTGCTCTTTCGCCAAGTATTAATTTGTCAACCGGAATTACGACGTGAAGCATTCCACATCTCAAATTAGAATAAAGGTTAAAGGGCTCCGCCCTCTGAGCATAATTGTGATATCTCGGATCAAAAAATCTGATGAGTGCGTCGTTAAACCTATCTTCACTGTGTCCTCCCTCATTCAAGTCATATCTGTCACATAGCGCTCCCAAAAATTCAATACCACCAGAAATTAATCCAAAAGAAAGATAGGTATGTTTCCATTCGTACGCCTGTTGAATTCTTCGGATTTCTTCTTTGAGAACGTGATTGATAAATTCGACTACATTCATAGGACCTCCTTGCGCTCCGCCTCTCGCCTACCAAGCGAGCGATGTCCTGCCTATCTCATTTGTATCCTCACTCAGAGTGCGGATATGATCCTATTTTGGAGATAATATCAACACCTGTCGGATATTCTACTTCCGTCCTCGGCCCGCCGTAGGCGAGCTGGCCGAAGT
Source organism: Thermodesulfobacteriota bacterium (assembly GCA_030017815.1). Classification (GTDB taxonomy): domain Bacteria; phylum Desulfobacterota; class QYQD01; order QYQD01; family QYQD01; genus QYQD01. The sequence goes on from JASEGX010000072.1 coordinate 4,006, forward strand.
GCCGGAATCTACCCCCTGACAAATGTATTGCCGATCTCTGTTACGGCCCTCATATCTTCGCCGTATGCATCGGAATTGTCAAATGTTTTCTATAGCATGCATGATATTGGATTTGGCATGGCATTTAACTTTTTCTCTCCGCCGCCGATACTTTCCATTGTGAAGGGTGCGAAAGAAGACGTTATTGGTCATCGCGAGCGGCTGAAGGAACGCTATCTTAAGAATGGCGCGGCCGGGCTTCAGGTCTATGAGGTACTGGAACTCCTCCTGACCTATGCCATTGCCCGCCGCGATGTCAAACCTCTGGCCAAGAAATTGCTAAAAGAATTTAAATCCTTTCGGGGTGTCCTCAGCGCCGCACCGGATGAGATCCAGACAGTCAGCGGCCTTAGCCAACATACCGCCATCTTATTAAAACTGGTCCGAGACTGCTCGGACCTTTACTTAAAAGAAGAAGTCCTGAGAAAGGAGACTATTTCTTCGCCCCAGGCGCTTATCGATTATTGCCGTTCGGCCATGGCCGGTCTCAAAAACGAGTATTTTCGCTGCCTGTTTCTCAACACCAAAAACAAGGTGCTGGCCGATGAAATAATCCAGGAAGGCACCATCAGTCAGGCCGTGGTCTATCCCCGCAAGGTAATAGAAAGGGCTATCTACCATAAGGCGACTGCCTTGATCTTCGTACACAACCACCCCAGCGGTGACGTGAAACCCTCCACTGAAGACCTGTCCCTGACGGAGACTTTAAAGAAGGCGGCTGCGGCCGTAGGCATTGCCGTCCACGACCACTTAATCGTAGGCGAAGAAGGGCATTTTAGCTTTCGGGAAAAGGGCTTGCTATAATCTTCCCTTTGACGCTAAGATAATCGGTATGTTAAAGATGTGCGAAATTACACATGCATGAACTATCCATAGCCCAGGGTATCCTCGACATCATCCGGGACGAGGCAGAAAAAAACTCTATTGAACGCATATCTGCGGTAAGGCTTAAACTGGGCAAGTTGACCGCCGTCGAACCCTCTTCCCTTTCTTTTTGTTTTGAACTGATTACCAAAGGAACTCTGGCTGAAGGGGCAAGATTAGAGATAGAGACCGTCCCTATTACCGGCCGCTGCGCCCAATGTGGAAGGGAATTTACGTTAGAAGACCCTTTCTGTAACTGTCCTGTTTGCCAGGGTCTTAAGATCGACATCCTCACCGGTCGCGAATTTTACATTTGCGAGATTGAAACCGATGATTAGAATACAAACAGTTATAAGTTTTTAATTTAAAATCCTGGTAATCAGCGTTCATCTGCGTCCTAAATTATACGAGCAGCGAAAGGAGATTAATCTTTGAAAGTATCAGTCGTCCGCAATATCCTGGAGGCGAACGAGGCCATTGCCCAAAAGAATCGAAAATTATTCAAGGAAAAAGGCCTATTCACCATAAATCTCATGAGTTCCCCAGGAGCCGGGAAGACCACCCTTTTGGAAAATACGGCCGAAGCGCTGAAGGACAAATTGCGTATGGCGGTAATAGAAGGAGATATACAATCCTCGGTCGATGCCAGGCGCATAGCCAAAAAAGGGGTTCAGGCCATACAGATTAACACTGATGGGGGTTGCCACCTGGACGCCAACATGATTCAGAATGTCCTCGCCCACCTGGACCTGGACAACCTTGACCTCCTTATCGTGGAAAACGTGGGGAACCTGGTATGCCCGGCCGAGTTTGACATCGGTGAAAACGTGAAGGCCATGATCCTGAGCGTGACCGAGGGCGACGACAAGCCGCTCAAATATCCGGTCATGTTCCGCGAATCAGCGGTTCTTTTAATAAACAAAATCGACCTCCTGCCATACACAAACTGCAAAATAAACAATATAAAGAAAGCCGCCCTTAAACTGAACCCAAAAATAAAGATATTCGAGGTTTCCTGTCGCACCGGAGAGGGCCTGGAAAATTGGTATAAATGGATCAGACAGCAAACAAAGAAAAAGTAACCCGCCGGGTTAAGGCCACAGTGCATGGAATAGTGCAGGGCGTGGGGTTTCGCCCTTTTATATATCAACTGGCGCGGCGGTACAACCTCAAGGGCTATGTAACCAATACCTCCCATGGCGTAGATATTGACGTCGAAGGAGAGTCCCCGTCCCTAGACTCTTTTTTAAAGGCCATCCGGTCTGAATCCCCTCCCCTGGCGAATATCACCGCCCTGGAGAAATCCGAACATCCCCGGGCCGGATACAGCGATTTTAGCATCCACGAAAGTCAGGCCTCGGAAGGCCGCTCCACCCTTATCTCCCCGGATATCTGTGTCTGCGACGAGTGCCTGGCCGAACTCCTGGACATTAAAAACCGCCGCTATGGCTATCCCTTCATCAACTGCACCAATTGCGGGCCCCGCTATACCATTATCGAAGATATACCTTACGACCGCCCCAAGACCTCTATGAAGTCATTTCCTATGTGCCCGGAATGTGAGGCCGAATACCACGACCCCCTTAACCGCCGTTTTCATGCCCAGCCCAATGCCTGCTGGACCTGCGGCCCCCGGGTAACTCTTTACGATGCGAATAGAAACCGTGTAGTCTGCAAGGATCCTGTCATTCAAGCGGCCAACCTTCTACGCCAGGGTAAAATCCTGGCTATAAAAGGCCTCGGGGGATTTCACCTGGTAGTTGACGCCACTATAGACGAAGCCATGCGTACCCTTCGCCGGCGCAAGCATCGTGAGGAAAAGCCGCTGGCCGTTATGTCTCCAGATGTTGAAACCATAGAAACCTACGCCCGGGTAAATTCTTACGAATCAAAGGTTCTCGCATCGCCTCAGCGCCCCATCGTCCTTTTAAAAAAGAGGCCGCGCCCTGCCATCTCTGCCGGGGTGGCCCCGCATCATAAATATTTCGGGGTTATGCTCCCCTACACACCCCTGCATTACTTACTTCTGAAACAAGGGTTCGTGGCGCTGGTCATGACCAGTGGCAATCTGAGTGAAGAACCCATTGCCATCGGCAACGATGAGGCCTTCCGTCGCCTGGGCCATATTGCAGACTACTTCCTTATGCACGACCGGGATATCTATATGCGCTGCGATGACTCGGTGGTGCGGGTTAATAGAGGAAAGGCCTACCCTATCCGCCGGGCCCGCAGTTATGTCCCGGTACCAATAATGCTTAAAGAAAGCCTGCCGGAAATCCTGGCCTGCGGGGCCGAATTAAAAAATACTATTTGTCTGACTAAAGGACAAAACACCTTTCTCAGCCAGCATATCGGTGACCTGGAAAACCTGGAGACCCTGGAATCTTTTACTGAGGTCATTGAACATCTCAAGCGCATCCTGGAGATCACCCCCCGGATCATGGCCTATGACCTCCACCCGGAGTATTTAAGCACCAAATACGCCCTGGCACAAAATGACTTAACCAAATACGGCATCCAGCATCACCATGCCCATATTGTCAGTTGTATGGCCGAACACAACTTGAACGAAGAAGTAATCGGCTTAGCCCTGGACGGTACCGGCTATGGCACAGACGGCGCTATCTGGGGAGGCGAAATACTGATAGCCCGCCGGGACTCATTCGAGAGGGCCGGGCACCTGGATTACGTCCCCTTACCCGGCGGAGCCGCCGCCATCAAAGAACCCTGGCGCATGGCGGTAAGTTATCTCTACGAAACTTATGGTGAAGGCTTTCTCAATTTAGATATCCCCTTTGTGAAAAATCACGACGAAAAAACCCTGTCTCTTCTAACCGCAGCTATTAAGAAAAAAATCAACGCCCCGCTGACCTCAAGCTGCGGCCGTCTGTTTGATGGTGTCTCCGCCCTGTTGGGTCTGCGGGATAAGGTGGCATACGAGGGACAGGCCGCCGTGGAATTGGAGATGTCCATTACCGGCCACGGAGCAGCGGCCTATGACTACCGCATAGAAAAAAGAGACGGTAAATGGACTGTGGATGTCAGGCCGATTATTGAGCAGATCGTGACGGACATACAGAAAGGGACAAAAAAGGGACTTATTGCCAATAAGTTCCACCACACCCTGGCCCGGATGTTTACAGATATATGTCTAAGGCTGAGGAGTGAACGAGACCTCACGAAAGTAGCCTTAAGCGGCGGTGTTTTCCAAAATATGACCCTCTTGACCGGCTTGACGAAACTCTTACTTAAGAATAAATTTAAGGTTTATAGTCATCGCCTGGTACCGGCAAATGATGGCGGATTATCCCTGGGACAGGCCGCAGCCGCCTGCGCTATGGAGAAGAAAAGAATCGGTGAAACATAACACAAGGAGTATCTTATTATGTGTCTGGCCGTACCTATGCAAGTCCTGGAGCTTAAGGAAAATACAGCCGTGGTGGATATGGGCGGCACGCGAAGGGCAGTACGCCTGGACGTTATTGACAGGCCGCCCACGGTAGGCGACTATGTGATTGTACACGCCGGATTTGCCATCCACTGCATTGACGAAGAAGAGGCCAAAATCACCTTACAATACTTTGAGGAAATATTTGCCGATGAAACATCTCGATGAATACCGCGATCCGCAGTTAGCCGGGAAGTTAATAGATAAAATAAAGGCGTTGTCGCGCCGGCCGGTCAGGCTTATGGAGGTTTGCGGAACCCACACCGTTTCTATATTCAGAAGCGGGATACGAAGCCTGCTGCCTCCCTCCATTACCCTGCTGTCCGGCCCCGGCTGCCCTGTCTGTGTCACGGCCACGGAGGAAATAGACAAGTTTATCAAGCTCGGCCAACAAAAGGATACTATTGTTGCTACCTTCGGCGACCTGGTGCGCGTGCCGGGGTCCTCGTCATCCCTGCAGAAGGAGCGGGCGGATGGAGCGGATATCCGCGTGGTCTATTCCACATTTGATGCCTTGGACATCGCCCGCCGGAATCCATCCCGCACGGTTGTCTTTCTGGCGGTGGGCTTTGAGACCACGGCGCCGACTATTGCGGCGGCAGTAAAAGAGGCTAAAAAAGAAAGAATCGACAATTTTTATATTATCCCGGCCCATAAGATTATCCCCCCGGCCATGGAAGCCCTTTTGGCCGGCGGAGAGCTGGCCATCGACGGTTTCATCTGCCCGGGTCATGTATCCGTCATCATTGGCGCAGATGCCTACCGGCCGGTCGCCGATAAATATCACATCCCCTGCGTAGTGGCCGGCTTCGAACCCGTAGATATATTGCAAACCATTTACATGTTGTTGTCCCAAATTGAAGAGGGAAAAGCGGCTGTGGAGATCCAGTACCGGAGGGCGGTCAACTTCACCGGCAATGAGAAGGCACTGGCCCTGCTCTCGGAGGTCTTTGAGACCTGCGATGCGCCATGGCGCGGGCTTGGCACTATACCTGATAGCGGCTTAAGATTAAGGGATAATTACCGCGCTCTGGATATTGAGACAAAGTTCGATCTAACCGTGCCCAGGACCCAGGATCATCCCGGTTGCAGTTGCGGGGACATACTGCGGGGCGTCAAGACCCCGCTTGACTGCGCCCTTTACCGGAAGGTCTGTACGCCTTCCAATCCTTATGGCCCCTGTATGGTCTCGACCGAAGGGACATGTGCGGCCTATTACAAATATCATGATTGAGGCTAATGTCAAAATTTCTATGAAAAACAAACCACAGAGCACACTGAGGAAAGAGAGAATTTTCAAGAAATAAGAAAAAAAAGAAAGAGCAGTTTTAAAAGACCACTCTGAGTGCTCATTGAATCTCTGTGTTCTCCAAAGCAGTTCCGGAGGTATTTTGGGACCACCGACGAGAATATTAGGAGATCACAGAGGGGGAGGAGCCAAAATCTGTTCTAACTTATTGATATTTTTATTTTCTCTGTGTACTCTGTGGTAAAAATCTTTTGACAATACGTTATTAAGCCTATGGAGATCCTATGAAACACGACCGGATACTTCTCGACCACGGAAGCGGAGGCCGGGCCTCGCATGACTTGATCGCCTCCCTTTTCCTCCCCCAATTTGATAATGAATTCCTCAGAGAAATGAACGATAGCGCGGTCGTGGCCATCGGGGGAACCAAACTGGCCTTTTCTACCGATTCTTATGTAGTCGATCCCATCTTCTTTCCCGGCGGGGACATAGGCAGCCTGGCCATACATGGCACGGTAAACGACCTGGCCATGCGCGGGGCCCGGCCGCTCTATCTGAGTGTCGGGTTCATCATAGAAGAAGGGTTCCCTATGGCCGACCTTAAAACCATAGCCGGCAGCATGAAAAATGCAGCGGCTGAGGCCGGGATAGTCATTGCTACGGGAGACACCAAGGTTGTGCCCAAAGGCGCTACAGACAAGGTCTTCATAAATACCGCGGGCATCGGGATAATTGATCCGGACGTCAACATCTCCGGACAAAACGCCAGGCCTGGAGACAAAGTAATCTTGAGCGGTACCATCGCCGACCACGGCATAACCATCCTTACCTGCCGGGAAGGCCTGCAATTCGATGCCCCTTTAAAGAGCGATTCCGCTCCCTTAAATACCCTGGTGGCTGAGATGCTGGCGACGAGCCGGAAAATCAACGTCCTCCGCGACCCCACCCGTGGCGGTCTGGCCACATCCCTCAATGAAATCGCCGGACAATCCCGGGTAGGTATCCGTGTCCACGAAGAGGCCATACCCGTTCGTCCCGAGGTACAGGCCGCATGCGAACTCTTAGGGATAGACCCGCTCTATTTGGCCAATGAGGGCAAGCTGATAGCCTGCGCAGCGGCCCAGGATGCTGAAAAACTAATTGATATTATGCATAAAAACCCTTATGGACGAGATGCCTGCATTATTGGCGAGGTCATATCCGATCACCCAGGTAAGGTATTTATGAAAACCATTATCGGCGGTAACCGAATCGTGGATATGCTTACCGGCGAACCTCTCCCGCGCATTTGCTGAACATGCATAGCGAGCGCATTCCCCGCTGCTTGCGGCGGGGTTAGCGAGCGAATACGATGCATTTTACCTTGCATACGGAGATTCCCCGT
>JASEGX010000073.1:0-5994 GCA_030017815.1 Thermodesulfobacteriota bacterium
TCCTCCTTTAAAAAACCTCCCAAAATTAGAAGGGCAAATTACCAATCTCTGGCGTGCCGTACGCCGCCGAATTCAGAACCCATATAGGCCCGGGTGAACCAGAAGTAGAACATATGGACCAACCGGGTGAAGGGGATGGCCATCAGCATAGTTTCCCCGGACAAAATATGCAGAATAAGCATAGTCCTGTACTCAATCCACTGATGGTAAGCCAGGAAACCGGTGATAAACGGAGCGGCGGTAATAGCCAGTATCACATAGTCCGCGGTAGAAGTTACGTATTTCACCTCGGGAAGTATCTGTCTTCGGAAAGCGAAAAAAACGCAGGCGCCAATGACCACGAGGGCCATGATGTCGGCGATCCAATCCGGCAGCGCCCACCAGCTTAGGTTCCACGATTCATCCCAGAGAATAATATGGGAAAGGAGAAAAATAGGTGTCACGAGGAGACAGATGTGGAAGAGAAACGACATAACAGTCATTATCGGTCGCTGCCTCATGTTTGCACTGGCAAAAGGTATAATCCAGTGCAGAATTGAGCGCAGGCTATACTTAAGACTCAGATAACTAAAGATAAAGGCCTCTTTCTTTCTGGCCAGATAATACATAGAAATCAGCCTATACAGACTGCCCCCTATAAAAACAACAAATGTTACCCACAGTAGCGGACCCCGTACAAACTCATAAATACCCTGCATTATATTTCCCCCCTTACCTAAAATTCTGATACCGGCACGATACGACGATAGTATTTCCCATCCTCGATGGATCGAACCAGGACCTTCTTTCCGTCCGTGCTGAAGACCGGATTCCAGATGGCCTCGCATTCACGCCACGGCTTGCCATCCAGGGTAATCGTGTATTTGCCGCCTTTTTCTACCTTGGCCGCCACCCTATGACCGTCCGGGCTGAAGACCGGCGGCCATACCATATCATATACCGCCGCCCATGGCGTACCATCTGCCACAATCTTCCAGTGCCCATCGTCCTTGGCAATGGCTGCTATACGATTACCATCCGGGCTAAAGGTGAGATCCTGAACCAATTCATTAAATGTAGTTGCCCACGGCTTGCCATCAATGGCTACCGTCCATTGTGCAAAAGACGGGGCCACAATGGCCGCCAGTTTTCTGCCGTCCGGGCTGTACTGTTGGTGCCAGCATTGTACGAACTTGCTATCCCAGACCGGCTTGCCATTGGATGCCAGAGTCCATTTGCCTGCCGCCCGCACCGGCGCAATGGCCAGGGCGTCGCTCGTCTTGGGCCGGAATATAGGTTCCCAGATGCAATTGAATTTCTCGGCCCAGGTATCTCCGTTCATGGCAATAGTATAATCATAAAGACCCATCCTGATTTCGGCAGCCACATGTTTGCCATCCGGGGTTATATCAAGGCCCCAGACATTGGTAAATATCTTATCCCAGGCATTGCCGTCCACAGCTACCGTCCAGGTCCCTTCTTCCTTGAACTTAAAAACCTCAGCCTGGCCCAGCGGCACTGCCTGTACTGCTGCCGCAACATGTTGCCCATCCGGCGTCATGACGTACTTGCCGATATGCTCAAACGAATTCTCCCACGGCTGGTCATTCATTGCCACTCCATACCGCCCATCCTGCTGGATCTTAACCGCTATGGTCTGACCATCTTCGTTGAACTTGGTATCCCATACATAGGCAAACTTATTCTCCCAGGGCACACCATCTACAGCTAACGTCCACTCACCTGCTTCCGAAACTATAGCCGTCAGCCGACCATCAGGACCAAATTTCAGGTTCCACATATTATCATAGGTGTTCTCCCAGGCCTCCCCGTTTACGCAGGCCGTATAAGTTCCATCCTCATTTCTTACTATGGCCGCGACTTTTTTACCGTCAGGGCTGACATACGGCTCTTGCACCCGGGCAAATTTAGTCTTCCATTCACTGGGAGTTGCGATTAATTCTTCACTCGTATCCCAATCCCACTTTTTTGATTCGGACATCTTACCGCCTCCTTTTCAAACATCTAGAGCTAACCTTATTGCATGAAACGGCTGGTCTCATGTTATTCACTCAGGCTGCCGGTCATGAAGCTAAAGGCTAATTACTCACTGCTTCATGACCAAGGTTGACCCTTCATTGAAACATAAAATGCTGAATAAAGATTCACATCTATCTAGCATGTCTTAATTGCTGTGGTCAAGTTCTTTTTTTATGGCAGGCCAACAAAACGGTATCCTGGCTTTAAGTTCAAACAACAACGGCCCATTTTTAAAAATGGGCCGTTGCCTTATCCATATTTAGTCGAGCCAAAAACGCCTTAGGCTCGCAATGAATCTGGAATTTCCATGGTCTTCATCAGTATCTCGCTAATAAAAACGATATGCATTCCTAATTTATAGTAACTAACGATGTCTTCCAGTCCGGAATGGCAGTTATGACAGGGAGCGATTAAAACATGCACGCCGGTGGCAGCAAGCTGTTCGGCCTTTATTTTATTGGACACTACCCGTTTCGTTTTCCAGGGGGGGCCACAGTTGATAACCCCACCCCCGGCATTGCAGCAATAGTTGTGTTCCCGGTTGGGATACATCTCTATGAAATTTTTGCAGGTGGCCTTAATAACATACCTCGCCATCTCGTGTAATCCCCGTCCACGGACGACGTTGCACGGGTCGTGCAGGGTAACCGGCTCTTCGAATTTTCTGGCTATCTTTATCCTGCCGTCTTTAATCAGGTTATAATACCACTCAATGCCATGGACTATAGGTATAGGCGGCATCTTCCAGCCTGCCCAGCGATTTCCCACATCATATACCGAACGGAAGGCATGACCGCATTCGCCCATGACTATCTTTTTCACCCTCAGTTCAGCAGCCTTCTCAAAATGGGTCCTTTTAACCCTCCCCATCACCTCAAAGTCACCGGTGTACATGGCCATATCGCTATTGTCCCAGCCGGGAAGCGAAGGCATGGTCCAGTTCTCGCCGGCTACGGTCATAATAATGGCTGCGTTGTAGATAAGTTGGGCCTGGAACTTCGGTTCCGGACCGATGACCGAATACATAATATCCGCCCCCTCTTTGTCAAGGGGGATGCGAAGTCCGGGTATCTCAGCCTGGGCCTCACCCTCCTGCCACTGGAGGGTATCCGCCCACTCATCCTCTTTCACCCACATCTGATTCATGGTCGCGGCATGGCTGTGGGCTGTATCCTGAATATAGAGGGGGGTAACCCCGAGCAGGTGACAAATCCTCCGGACTACAGACATAATATAAGCTATATCAATACCATAAGGGCAAAACATACTGCAGCGGCGGCACATGTTACATTCTGTAGAGGCAATCTCAGAAGCCTTTTTTATAAACGCCGGGCTGACTTTCCCTTTTTTATCGAGCATCTCCCACATGGTCCGTTTGACTTTTGCTACCGGAGAAAATTCGGGGTCGCCATTACTAGAAAGATACTGATGACAGGCGGTGGAGCATAATCCGCAGTGAATGCAGGTATCCACATAAACCTTCATCCGCGCACCGGTCTCACCCTTTAGTACCTGGTTGATGACCTGCTCTATCCTCTCGTACGTAAGTCTGGCTGCGCCTTGTTCCAATCCCTCATCAATAATCTCTTTCTTTTCCTTTAACTTGGCTGCAGGTACTGCCATAAGCGTATCCTCCTCACAAAGACCGTCTAAAAATGACTAATCTACTTACGTTAGCATAAAACGTGCCAATGTAATTTTTCACAAAAAATTATCTAACATCAGTTAGTTACTGGATTTACAGGGAGAGAAGGTATTCCGGGAAGGTTGCAATAGTGTAATTCAAGGGCAGTTCTGAGTTGCTTTTTGCACCAGATCAGGTAATGGCAATTAAACGGTGAAAAGCCTTTTTTACGAAACCATCAATTAAAGAATGGTTCGCTAATTTCCACTTTTGATATAGAAGCCGACCTCGGCAAAGACCTTCTCGATAGCTGCGGATTCTTTCTCTCGGACAGCCGAAACCAGGCGGTGCAGATTGTCCATATAGGACTCAAGGGTCGGTAGGGCGTAGGGATTATAAAAAAGCATCTGGGCATAAAGGGTAGGATCCTGGCTAAACAGACGTCGTACTTGTTGCAATTTCTTTTTGAAGTTGGGTGTAGCTACACTACCAAGGGTAGAAAGAGGGAATTTGCTCCCGGCAACGGTCATACCCATAGCCATGTGCGCCGTATGAACAAGTCCTTGCACGATGCCCATAGCCCGGTCGTGCTCATCCGGGGACATTATTTCTAAATGGCCGCCGTAAGACTGAAAGAGGTCTTTTAACCAGGGCAGCCATCTTTTGCCCCGGGCCGGACAGAGTACAATATTTTTGCCTTTCAGCGACCTTTCCCGTGGCCCGAATAAAGGGTGGGTACCAATGACTTCAGCCTCGGAATACTTAAGCATGGCCTCTACCGGTTCCTTCTTGAGGGAGGTCAGGTCCATGATCAGGGCGTCTTTCGCCAGATATGGCCCTAATTCTTTGATGGTAGCGCAGGTCACAGAAATAGGCACAGTGACAATAAGGACCCGGCTCTTCCTGGCCAGTTCAAGCGGGGTCAAGGCGGTTTTTCGACCGGCTATCTCCACGCTATAGCCGGCTGCACTAAAAAAACGCCTAAACCATTGCCCCATCTTTCCGCTGCCGCCAACCAGGCCGATGGTAATGGACTTCTTATCCATGGAATTTGATAGCCCTCTGCCGCAGGAGATGATCCGCCAGGGTGAGCCGCATCATGGCCGCACAAACCGGAACGATCCTTGGGATAGCCGAGATATCATGCCGGCCGCCGACCGTTATCTCCCGTGGTTCCATGCTAATATTTACGGTCTGCTGGGACCTGGCAATGGATGGGATGGGTTTTACCGCCACCCGCACGACTATGTCATCCCCATTTGAGATACCGGCCAATATGCCCCCGGCATTATTGGTAGCAAAACCGTGTGGCAGGATAGGATCGTTATTCTGTGAGCCGGGGCGGCGTGCCGCCTCAAAACCAGAGCCGATCTCAACGCCCTTGACGGCCCCGATACTCATCATAGCCCTGGCCAGATCACCGTCCAGTTTGTCAAAGACCGGCTCACCGAGACCAACCGGACAACCCTTGGCCACTATCTCCACGATGCCGCCCAGGCTATCTCCCTGGGCACGCACCTCTTTTATACGTTCCTCCATCCGCAGCGCCGCCTCTGGATCCGGACAAAAGAGGAAGTTCTCATCGGCCGCGGCCAAATCGATCTTTCCCGCACGCACGCCGCCCAGTTCCAGGGTATAAGCTATGACCCGCATCCCCTCCCGCTCCAGAAGCTTGCGCGCTACAGCGCCGGCCGCCACTCTGCCCACGGTCTCCCGTCCGGAGGCCCGGCCGCCCCCCCGGTTATCACGGATACCATATTTCTTAAGGTACGTATAATCTCCATGCCCCGGACGAAAAAGGTCTTTGATAGGCTCATAGGCTGAGGTGTCCACATCACGGTTAAAGATAATAAGTGAAATCGGCGTTCCTGTGGTCTTCCCTGCAAAGACACCGGATAGAATCTCTACCACATCCGGCTCCTTACGCCTGGTAGCCGCAACCACTCCGGCCTTTCCCGGCCGACGCTGCTCCAGATCGGCCTGTATGTCCTCCTCGCTCAGAGGGATGAGTGGAGGACAGCCGTCTATGACTACCCCCAGAGCCCGGCCATGGGATTCCCCCCACGTGGTAACCCGAAACACCTTACCGAATGTATTCCCAGCCATATCTCTCTCTTTTATGTCTTAGTCTCTATTCTCTATACTACTGGTTACTTCCGCTACAATATCGTCCACCGTCCGGCCCTCTGTATTTATCACATAGTCGGCCGCCTTACGATAAATAGGCTCCCGCTCTTCTAAAACCGCCCTGATTTCCGCGGTTACCGTCTCCCCGGTAAGAGACGGCCGCTGGTTATCTGTCCGGGCATCTTTTGCGATACGCCCGGCCATGGTAGTTTCATCCGCCGCCA
>JASEGX010000073.1:6004-10848 GCA_030017815.1 Thermodesulfobacteriota bacterium
CCGGGTCAAGGATGGCGCCTCCGCCGGCCGCTACTACCATGGTTTTATCCCCGGGCAGACCGCGGATGACGTCTTTCTCCACTGCCCGGAAATAAGCCCATCCCTTTTTCTCCACCATTTCTTTGATGGTTATACCGGCCTTCTCTTCGATCAGGGTATCGGTATCAATAAATGGTAGTGACAATCTCTCCGCTAACCTCCGGCCTACCGTGCTCTTCCCTGAACCACGATAACCAATAAGAACGATCTTTGCCAGAGGTTTTTTAGGCATAGAGATGATCAAATGTCTCCCAAAAATTAGGGAACGATTTAGCCACGCACTCTTCTCCGGCAATGGAAATATCCGGCGTTACCAAGCCGGCCACGGCGAAGCTCATGGCTATACGGTGATCGTTATAAGTTTCGATAACTCCGCCGCGCGGCCCACCCTTGCGGATAACCAGGCCATCCGGCAATTCCTCCACCTGAGCGCCGATCTTTCTTAATTCGGTAGCCACGGCACGAAGACGGTCTGTCTCCTTTATGCGCAGATGGGCTACGTTCTTGATAACGGTCTCGCCTTCAGCCTGAGCCGCTACGACTGCCAGGGTGGGCACGATATCCGGCCACCTATTCATATCTACCGTTACACCTTGCAGTCTCTCCGGGCCAAAGACCGTAATGCCGTCGTCGCCTTTTTCCACCCGGCAGCCCATTTTCTCCAAAATATTTAAAAAGGCGGCATCGCCCTGTATCGTATCGGCGAATACATTCTCCACACATACCCGGCCGCTGGTCACCGCGGCCGCCGCCCAGAAATAGGAGGCATTGGAGGCATCTCCTTCTACCGTATAAACCCGCGAGATGTATCTCCCCTGGGGAACATCGAAAATACGATAGTCTTCGCAGAGCACAGAGATGCCAAAATCATTCATCACCTTTAAGGTCATGAAGACATAGGGAGTGGAGACTATCTCTCCCTCAATCTCCAGGATGACCTTTCTCCGGGCATACGGGGCCACCAGGAGAATGGCGGATATAAACTGGCTGCTGGAACTGCCCGCTATAGTAACCGGACCGCCCGGGAGTGTGCCGGATGGGGACATCACCTTTACCGGCGGACAACCCGTGCCGTTTATACTTATGGTCTCGGCGCCAAGTTTGTTCAGGACATCCAGAAGGTCCTGAATAGGGCGTTGCTCCATGCGCTGACTGCCGGTGAGCACTACGCGGCCCCCTCCCAGTGCGCTGACCGCAGTCAAAAAGCGGATGCCCGTCCCGTTATTTCCCATGTAAAGCGGTTTTTTGGGTATTTTTATAAGGCCGCCGGTACCGTTTATTACCACATCTTCCGCTTCCACCGCAATCTCAGCGCCGAGACGCCTTAACGCCTCTATCAGGAGGTTCGTATCTTCACTAATCAAGGCCCCGCGGATAATGCTCTCGCCGTCCGCCAGGGCGGAGGTCACCAGGGCCCGTTGTGTCAGACTCTTTGAACCGGGGACAGTAATAGTCGCTTTTATAGGATGTTGCGGCCTTATAGTAATCAACGAAAAGCTCCTTTCCCTGAGAGGTAGTCATCGGCCTCACGCCGCATCACAGAAATCGGGGCCTCTTTCCCCGTCCACAATCTAAATTGGGCCGCGGCCTGATAAATGAGCATATTGAGTCCGTCAATGGCCAGGCACCCCTCTTGCCTGGCCTCTCTCAGCAATCTGGTCTCAAGGGGTTTATAGACAATGTCCATAACCACCGGGAAAGACGCGAGGGACTGGCGGGGCACAAGACTTTCTTCCGCATCCGGGTACATGCCCACGCTTGTGGCCTGGATAAGTATATCTGCCTTATCCCGTATAAATTCTCCGAAGGGAACCCAATCCACACCGATCTCTTCGGCCAACCTTCTCCCCTTCTCCCCGGTTCGATTGGTAAGAACTACATGACATCCCTCTGTCTTAAGGGCAAAGGCAATAGACCGGGCCGCGCCGCCTGCTCCAAGGATCAGACATCTCCGGCCATAGAGTTCCGTCTTCTCCTTGAGGGCCAGAACAGCCCCAAGGCCGTCGGTGTTTGCCCCGATAAGCCTTTCTTCCTGCCAATAAAGGGTATTCACAGCCCCCATCGCCTGGGCCAGAGGCTCCAGGTCATCCACATACGGCAAGATGGCCGTTTTGTGAGGGATGGTGACGCTCACCCCGTGTATGGGTAAAGACCTTATACCCTGCACCGCTGCCGCCGGATCGCCCACGCAAAAAGCGAGATATACCGCATTAATGCCCAAGGCCCGGAACGCCGCATTGTGCAGGATCGGGCTGAGACTCTTGGCTACGGGATTACCTATCAGACAGTAAAGGCGTGTTTCGCTATCAATTAGATACATCAGGAAAGGCCCATCTGCTCCATAATCTGCCTAAGCGTAGAGGCGCTGATCTGCCCCGGCGCTGTCTCCCGGCCGCGTCCGGGAGAGGCATAGGTCATATAGCCGCCCAAGGGCAGGGTGGCCAAACGGCTGATCTTCCCCATCTCGCCCATACAGAAGGCGATCAAAGGAAATTTCTGCTGACGCGCCCAGCCAAGGAGAGAGAGAAGCGTAATATTGTCATCCGGCGAGGTAGCCATGGTCACGATCTTACCGACATCGGCCCCGGCCGCACGCATGGATTTCAGTACATTAAGCAGGGACCTTCTGGAGGGCGTATGGGCGAAGTCATGATAAGAAAAGATGACCTTTGTCTTCCTTTTATTTGCCAGCAGCCTTTCCCTTATTGGCGCCGCCGTCCGCCACTCAAGGTCAACATAGTCGGCCCCCAGGGCCACGGCCTCGGCAAGAAATCTGATTCTCTCCGCCTCTTTTCCGGCAAACAGCCCGCCTTCCCTGGACGAACGGTTGGTTACCACGACCTTCCTGGGCCGGGCTGCCTTAATAAGGGATGCCAGTTCCGGATTCTTAAGCCCGTCCAGCCGCAGCTCTATGGCATCAGCCACCTTCTGTCCCTTTTTGATTGCGGCCAGCATACCGGACATGGTGGGTGCAGAAACAGCAACGCAGATCACTTCTCGGTAATCGTCTCCTCTATATGGTAGCCGAAATGGCGGCCGCCGGCCTCAATGGCCATCAAGACCTGGTCTCCCTCCTTAAGGGAAACAATGGATACCGGCTCCCCATCCGGTCTGGTAAGCCGTATGGTCTCAGCATTTTGCAAGATAGCCGAAAATACCTTGCCTTCGGCCCGGGCTTCAATTAGGACCAGAGGACGTTTCTCGATCTTAACCCGGCCTACCACTACCGGTCCGCTCTTGCCCTGGCTGTTGACCATAAGCACCTCGTCGCCGCTCTTGAGTTCGGAGAGGTAACGCGTCTTGCCGCCGGGCACGCGCACGTAGGCGTGAACCGGACCGGCGTTGACGCGGAAGGGCCTGGTAGCTACATACGGATTTTCCACGCTCTCCGCATGTACCAGAAAGAGGGCCTGACTGGTATTGCCGATAAGCATGCCCTCACCCTTCCCCATCTGCGTGCACGTATCGATGCACACCCGGTCTCCCATGCCCAGGGTCTTTATGGAGACCACCTCGCCTATAGTAAGCGGGGTCTCTCCGCCTGTTTCTCTCAGAGAGGTCAGTATCTTCTTAAGCTCCGCCGGTTCTGAGACATTGATTACCACCCCATCTACCCCTTTTTCCAGGACCCCCAGGGCCGTCCTGGCCTCCTCTAAATTTGCCACCTCTACCAGGACATTACCGGTCTGGGCCACCAGGTTTTCAAGCGGAATAACCGTCCAGTCCGTGGTCTTGGCCACGACCTTCCTGGTCTGGGCCAATCGGACGATCTCCTTTTCATCCTCCGATCCCCGAATGGTAACTTCGACTACATCCTCTCCCCACTTGAGATCCCCATCCGGCGCCACCGTAGGAATACGACCGAGCTTTTTGGCCTTTTCTGAATCAGCCTCTGCCAGTACCAGGGCATCCGCCCCATTTTCCAGGGCAGTGGTTACCAGCTTCTTCTTCCAGGGGATAACCTTCACCCATATCTGTTTCATATATGATTTCCTTCCTGCGAAGACAGTATTATCAAAAGTTAACCGCAGAGAACTCAGAGAAAAAAGTATATCAATAGCTTAAGGTAGGATTTGTTCCCTCCCGCTCTGTGATCTCCTGCATTCTCGTTTTTTGCCTCAAAATGCCTGAGAAATTGCCCGCTAATAACAGTTCAAGCGGCTTAAACCGTTCAAACGGTGGAAACCGTCTTTTCTCTGTGCACTCTGTGGTTTCAATATTAGCCCTACTCCTTGCTCAAATATTCCAGGGCCTCTTCCACTGAATACCGGCGATGCACCATACGGCTCAAAGTAGCCGTCATGCGTTGCGGATTCTTATGCTGGAAGATATTGCGGCCGATGGACAGACCGGATGCCCCGGCGTCTATAGCATCCCTGACCATCGTCAGTAAATCCCGATCCGAAGACATCTTTGGACCTCCGGCAATAACCACGGGAACCGGACACCCATCTACCACCCGCCGGAAGGATTCCGGGTCGCCCGTATAAGAACATTTGACGATATCCGCTCCCAGCTCCGCCCCCAGCCTGGCCACATGTCTGATTATCTCCGGATCATATTCATTTTTAATCTTCTCGCCCCGCGGGTACATCATGGCCAGAAGCGGTATCCCCCATTCGCTGGCAATCCGGGCCGTTTGCCCGAGGTCCCTCAACATCTCATTATCATTACCGTTCCCCACATTGACCTGGATGGAGACCGCATCCGCGCCTATCTTTATGGCCTCTTCCACACTACAGATCATGGTCTTGGCATTGGGATACGGCGATAGAGTGGTACTGCCCGAAAGATGGATAATCAAA
>JASEGX010000261.1 GCA_030017815.1 Thermodesulfobacteriota bacterium
AGAGATCGTGTTTTAATCAAAACCTTTTTGCCTCACCTTTTGAACGATACTAAAAGGTTACATATAATGTACCTAAAAGATACTAAGTCAATTAGTCCCCAATTTGCCCGTCTTTATTATTTGCCGGTAATCTCTAAATTGAAATAGGCCTGGGCGATCTGCCCGTCGCCATAATATGCCTTGATCAAAGCAGGATAGGTTCCGGATAACGAGGCTCTGCCCAGGAGTTGAAGGTTCAACTGGGTCGCGACTGAGACACCGGCCCGGAGTGCCGGGATAGGACGGCGTTCGGGGGTGACATATCCTTCGTATTGGAAGGCTGGTTCGTCGGTACTTGGAGAACCGAGAATAATGGGATCAGAGGTATATACTTTTAGGAAGACCGGACCGGTGGTTGTACCACCCTGGTTCCGTTCTATAATCCGAAAACTAAGCCAGGCCGATTTATCCGGGTTTCTTCCCACCATTGCCGTGATATTTTGCCCTTGTAGCGGATTTCGATTTGCCCCCAGGAGGACGAGCTCTGCTTGTGTGTCAGCAGTCTCCGGCACTTTCTCCAACCCTTCTTTCAAAGTAGCTTTCAATGCACCTGGCGACTTTTTCTCTGATTGCAGGTTGAGTTCCACATAGAATAGGTGGACCGTCGCTATGATGAGGACTACGAGCGTAATCTCTACAAGCCACTTGAGATGGCGAACCCGTTTTTCTAGCAGTTCCAACCGCGCCTGGGACTCTTTGTTCCTGGAGTTTTCACCTGTATCGGTCAATTCTGTTCATACCTCACCGAGGTCTTTGGGATCTGTTTGTCAGCAGCCTGGCTCTCCCGGATGTCCGCAGCAGTTCTGAAGATTTCTGATCTTAATCCAGTTATTCCTGATCAGAAGCCGCACCTTTTCCGGCCAGGGCATATCGACATGCAGATTAGTAAGAAAGACCCGTGGACTTGGCCTTTTTCTCTTTGTCTTGTGATCACACATGAGAAGTTTTTCTTTACTCAATCCCCTTTATCTTTTGGACGTTTTTGAGGAGCCAGTTCTGGGTAAAGAGGTGTTCTCTATTAAGGCCCAGGTGAAGCCCGAGCTGATCTTTGATCTCGCCATTAGGGACCAGGGAGATAAGCCTTTCGTACTTGGCGATCAGGGTTTCTTCGGCCGGGATGAGAGCTTCCAGGGCGGAAAGCCGGTCTTCCCCTGGATAGAGAGAAGGCATGGGGTTTTTGCTCGTTTCTACTCCGTTCGCGTCCTTTTTGGCATTTTCGATCTGAATTACATCTCCCCATTTGATTAAGGTGCCGGAGTTTTTATCCCAGTGCCTCATGTGATCGATGGAGTTTTTAAAGAGACGCTGGCTGAGATCCTGGTGCTCACTGAAGAGAAACACGTACTTTAAGTAGCGGTGCGTGAGTTCATTTTCCAGACGCATGATTTCGTGGAGAAGCTGTACTTCTTGCCGGTTGATATTTTCCGGGTTTGATGGGTAGCAGAGGGCATCTTCAGCTCCCTGTGCTTTCAGGGCGTCCATCATGGCCGCGAACTGGTTCGAGTGGCGCACCTCATCATAAGAGATATTCAGGACCATGTTCTGAATCTTGGGGAAAGCGCCTTCGGGAAACTTTGCCGACTGGTAGAGATTCGTAACCAGATCTTCCGTCATTTTGTCTCTGTTAAGATTATCCATAATTCGAGGGTAGCGCGTGACCTCATCGGTTTTAAAAGAGGGAACCCCGCCCATCTGGGTAATAATGACGGCAAGCTGAAGGGAATGGTACATCTCATCGATGCCGATCTGAATCATCTGGGCACGGACATCGGTTCTATTCTTCATAACGGGGTCTTCATAGAAAAACTTGCCCTTTGGCATGGAGTAGGCATGGATCGTATATTCAAAGCTTACGGCCCATTCGTGCTCCAGGGCGATGTTCAAAAGCCTTGGTAACGTTCAAAAGTGTTTACATGGTGACAATTCAACCGATGCGATCCGGAT
>JASEGX010000074.1 GCA_030017815.1 Thermodesulfobacteriota bacterium
TATGGGGCTTCTCATTTTCGAATGTCCGGAAGTGGTTGACGTCGTAGAGGAAGGCGATACCATGGAGATAGATGCGGCTTCGGGTAAAATCTCTATTGTGGGAAAGGGGCTTTCATTTGCGGCCCAGCCTATTCCTCCCTTTATGCAGGAATTGCTGAGAGATGGCGGCCTCATTCCGCATATTATGAAGAAGGTGAAAAAGGCTTAATTTTTCACCGCAGAGCACGCCGAGAACGCAGAGAAAAGTTTTTAAAGTACCTTCTGCGGCAAAATCAAAAGGGAGATAAATATACATTATGGGAACCAGAAACTATAACATTGCAGTTATTCCGGGGGATGGCACCGGTCCCGAGGTTATTGCCCAGGGGATCAAGGTCCTTAAGGCGGCTGGAGACTTATATGGCATAACGTTCCATTTTACGGAGTTTGATTTTGGTGGAGAACGTTACCTTCGTACAGGCGAGACCCTCCCGGATACGGCTATTGAGGAGTTAAAAGGCTTTCAGGCCATCTATCTTGGCGCTATCGGGCACCCGGAGGTCAAGCCCGGCATCCTGGAAAAGGGCATTCTGCTTAAGCTGCGTTTTGCCCTTGATCAGTACATAAACCTTCGGCCGGTTATTCTCTATCCGGGGGTGGATACGCCTCTTAAGAATAAAAGACCGGAGGATATTGATTTCGTCGTGGTGCGCGAAAACACGGAAGGGCTTTATGCCGGCGCCGGTGGGGTGTTAAGAAAAGGGACACCGGATGAGGTGGCCGTACAGGAGTCCATAAATACCAGGAAGGGCGTAGAACGCTGCATCCGCTTTGCCTTTGACTCTTGCCGGCGTCGCAACAAGCGCCGCAAGTTGACCCTGTGCGGTAAGACAAACGTGCTTACTTTTGCCTTCGATTTATGGGAGCGGACCTTCCATGAGGTAGCTAAAGAATATCCGGATATCCAGACGGATTACGCCCATGTAGATGCTATCTGTATGTGGATGGTCAAGAACCCGGAATGGTTTGATGTAATTGTAACTGATAATATGTTTGGTGATATAATTACTGATCTGGGGGCTATGATCCAGGGCGGTATGGGGATTGCCGCAGGCGGGAACATAAATCCCGGCGGAGTATCCATGTTTGAGCCTATTGGCGGGTCAGCGCCCAAATATACCGGGAAGAATGTCATTAATCCTTTAGCGGCTATAGCGGCCGGGCAGATGATGGTGGATAATATGGGCGAAGAGAAGGCGGCGCAAGCTATAGAAATTGGCATTAAGGAGATTGTGACAAGGCTGAAGAGCCTGGCTGCCGGCAAGATGGGTTATACTACTACCGAGGTGGGCGATCTGGTTGTGTCGGCCTTGCCGAAGCCGTAAAAAAGCTGATGGCTGATGTTAACCGTTCACCGTTATCAGTTCACCGTTGTCCGTAAGAACCTGAAAAGCGCGAAAAACTTTTTTTCGGTGAACGGCGAACGGTGAACGGCGAACGGTTACATGGCTGGATCGCTGATCGCTTAGAATTATTACAAAAGGAGTAACTACCATGGGCAAAAAGGCTAAATACAACGTAGCGGTGGCCGGGGCCACCGGAGCGGTTGGTCAGTGCATGATTAAGGTCTTGGAGGAGAGAAAATTCCCGGTGGACGAAATTCATCTCCTGGCTTCGGAACGGTCCGCGGGTAAAGAGTTGTCTTTTCGGGGGCATAAGGTACCGGTGGCCCGGTTAACCAGGGATTCCTTTAAAGGTATAGATATTGCCCTCTTTTCCGCAGGGGCGGCACGGAGTTTAGAATTTGCCCCGGCGGCTGCGGCATCCGGGGCGGTAGTGGTGGATAACTCAAGCGCCTTTCGCATGGACCCGGACGTTCCTCTGGTGGTACCGGAAGTCAATCCGGGTGATGTCGGTCTGTACATGAAAAAAGGCATTATTGCCAATCCTAACTGTTCGACTATCCAGATGGTAGTGGCCCTGAAGCCAATCCATGATGTGGCCGGGATTAAACGTATCGTAGTGTCAACCTACCAGGCGGTATCCGGGACCGGGCAGAAGGCTATTACGGAGCTGGAGGAACAGGTGCGTGCCTATGTAGCCGGAAAGGAAATGCCCCGGTCAGTATATCCGCACCAGATCGCCTTTAACTGTCTTCCGCATATCGACTCTTTCCTGCCCAATGGCTATACCAAAGAAGAGATGAAGATGGTTAACGAGACCAGAAAGATCATAGGTGATGATTCCATCCGGGTGACGGCCACTACAGTCCGCGTGCCTGTCTTCTGGGGACATTCAGAGTCTGTAAATATCGAGACGGAAAAAAAGATCACGGCGGACAACCTCAAAGAGCTTCTGAAAAAAGCTCCCGGTGTAGTAGTAGTTGACGATCCTGCCCAAAATCTGTATCCTTTAGCTATATATGCGGCCGGGCGTGACGAGACCTTTATAGGCCGGATTCGCGAGGATGAGTCGATTGCAAACGGAATTAATATGTGGATTGTCGCTGATAACATCCGTAAAGGGGCGGCTACAAACGCAGTGCAGATAGCGGAGATATTGATTGAAAGATATTTGTAGGAGGAGGCATAGTTATGACACTCCCGGTTACGGACAAAGTTTTGGCCCAAAGGCCATCTTATGTGGTCGAGAGGCTGGGCAGGGGAAGCAAGGTATGCCTGTTAAATTCTAAGGACATCTTAAGGGCGCTTAAAGATAATAAGGTCATTGTCATGGCCTGTAACACGCGCATCAAACACGTCATCCCCGGGATCATGCGGGCGGCGGCAGAGTTGGACGCTGTGGTGGGTTTTGAGCTGGCCAAGAGCGAGGGCCATATAGACGGCGGTTATACCGGTCAGGACCCTGAGACCTATTTTGCTACGGTTACCGGCTATGCAGAAGAGAGAAATTTTACCCGGCCTTTTTTCATCCATGGCGACCATATCACCGTCAAGAATACCTCAGATAAAGAGATCGAATCGGCCCGTCAGCTCATTGCCGCAGAACTGGCCGCCGGATACACCTCATTTGCTATTGACGCCTCTTTTAATGAATTGCCGGATAACATACGTATTACTACCGGGCTGGCCCAGCCCATTATTGAACGTGGTATTGGCCTTGAGGTGGAGGTAGGAGAGATAAAGTCTGCCGGCCAGGAGGCCATGTTGACCACGGTAGAGGAGGCCGTAGCCTTTATTTCCGGCCTTAAGGCCAATGGTGTGCGCCCGGATATGCTGGCTATTAACAATGGCTCCAAGCATGGTAATTATCTGGAAGGAGAGAAGATATTTATCGATCTGGAACGGACCGGGCAGATCTACGAGGCCATTAAGGGGGATGGGGTAGTGATTGCCCAGCATGGGATTACCGGTACTCCGCTACACCTGATGGGCTGTTTTACTGATTATGGTATCCGCAAGGGTAACGTCGGCACCCAGTGGCAGAATGTCGCCCATAAAGGACTGCCCGCCGATCTAATGGAGGAAATGATGGCCTGGGCCAGGGAGAACAACAAAGATATAAAGATGGCCACCAAGCCCTTCAAACAGAAAATAGACAACATCCCGCTGGAAAACAGGAAGAGGATCGAGGACATGGCCTACGAAGAGGCCAAAGAGCTTATAACCGCATTCCGGGCGGTAGGTACGGCCTCCATAGTTATAGAAGGGCTTTCATAAGAGGCAGCGTTGCGCGTAATTGCCGGCATGGCCAAAGGGCGAAAGCTTGTACCTATAAAAGGAAAAGGGATCCGGCCTACCAGCGACAAGATTCGGCAGGCTATTTTTAATATCCTGAACCTGGACTGGGATGGAGCCAGGGTACTGGACCTTTTTGCCGGTACGGGCGCCCTGGGTATTGAGGCCCTGAGCCGCGGGGCATCGGAAGCGGTTTTTATTGACCACCATCCTTACGCCATTGAGACCATCAAAAAGAATCTCTCGCTCTGCGGTTTCCCGGAAAGAGGGAGGGTCTTTAAGAATAATCCTTTACATGGGCTAAGTTTTCTGGAAAAGTCCGGACTCCTTTTTGATGTAATCTTTATGGACCCTCCTTACGGCCAGGGCATGGCCCGGAAGACGCTGGAGTTGCTGGCCCAGGGTAATTTAATGAAACCGGATGGAGTAGTGGTGGTGGAATGCGATAAGGCAGAGGCTTTATCTTTCCCTGCCGGTTTTAAGATACAGGATGAAAAAAGAGTTTATGGCCGAACCACAGTCTATTTTTTTGAGAAAGAAGGACGGGAGGAAGCAGGTGGGTAAGCGGAGAATCGTGGGAGAGGTCGTCGCCGTCTATCCCGGGGCGTTTGACCCTATAACAAATGGTCACATTGATATAGTCAACCGGGCGCTCAATATGTTTGACCGGGTTATTATTGCCGTGGCCGTGAACCCGGCTAAAAGGCCTCTCTTTACAATTGAGGAACGTGTGGAGATGATCCGGGAGACTATTAATGAAAATCCACGGATAGAGATCGATACCTTTACCGGTCTTCTCGTGGATTATGTAGCCAACTGTCAGGCCAACGTTATTGTGCGCGGGCTGCGGGCTGTTTCGGATTTTGATTATGAATTTCAGATGGCCCTGATGAACCGTCGGCTCAACCGTAATATTGAGACTGTCTTTCTCATGACCGGGTTCCGCTGGATATTTATCAGCTCCACCTTGATCAGGGAAGTAGCCAGCTTGGGGGGGTCAGTAGAAGGGTTGGTCCCGGATGTGGCTTGCCGCCGGTTGAAAGAAAAATTTAAAATATCCTAATGGACGGCTTCGTAAAAAAGCCTTTTCACCGCTGAGCACGCAGAGTCCGCAGAGAAAAACTGTAAACCATTCAATATGTTATCTCAGCGTTCTTGGCGACCTCTGCGGTAAAATTTTACTTTTTACGAAGCCGTCAATTATAGGATATCTTGTATTGTTCCAGATGCAGGTCTGAGTGGGATTGAATAGTAATTTGCTTATTTATTTTCCGCTCAAGAAGTTCGACCTGTCTCGCTTCTTCGTTTAGAAACATCTCACTTATATCCGGATGAACGGAGATAGTGACACCCGGAGCTATTACATCAGCGGAGTCTCTTTCAATCTTTCTGAATATCTCATAACAGATAGTTCGTCTTGATTTCAGAAATCCCTCGCCGTCACAGTAGAAGCAAGGTTCACAGAGAAGACGGCCCAGACTTTCCCGTGTCCTTTTACGTGTCATTTCAATCAATCCTAACTCGGACATTTTCAATATAGTGGTCTTGCTTTTGTCTTTGCGGAGGGCTTCACGCAGGGCATTAAAAACCTCTTCACGATGCTTTTCCCTTTTCATATCAATAAAATCGATGATGATTAAGCCCCCTATATTGCGCAGTCGCAGTTGATAGGCGCTTTCCTTTACTGCCTCCAGATTGGTTTTGAGGATGGTTTCTTCCAGATCTCTTTTCCCCACAAAACGTCCGGTGTTAACGTCGATAGCCGTCAGGGCCTCCGTCATTTCGATTACTATATAACCGCCGGATTTCAGCCAGACCTTTTTTTCCAGCGCCCTGGCCATTTCCACTTCAATACCATAGGCATCGAAGATGGGCGTGATGTTTGTATAAAGCTCTACAGCGGGTTTCAGATGGGAAGCGAAAGTTTCCATGAAATTAAGTATTCTCTGGCACTCTTCCGGTGAATCAATAATCAAGCGATCTACTTCCTTTGCGAAGAGATCACGCGCGGCCCTCAGGGTAATATCCAGGTCTTCGTATATGAGCGAGGGAACCGGTGCGGAAGCAGCCTTTTTCTGAAGATTACCCCATATTTTAACTAGAAAATCCATTTCTACCTGTATCTTGGCGACATCCACACCGTCGCTGGCTGTACGGGCTATAAACCCGACCCCGGCCGGCTTAACGGCCTCAATAAGATCATTGAGGCGTCTTCGTTCCCCCTCGTCTTCGATACGCCGGGACACGCCGACATGCTCGGTCATGGGCATGAGCACTAAATTACGGCCGGCCAGGGTAATGTAGGAAGTCAGCCGGGCCCCTTTGGTCCCTAAAGGCTCTTTGGACGCCTGAACTATTATATCCTGACCTTCATGCAAGAGGTCGTCGATGTTCCATGAGGCTGATGGGTAATATTCTGTATCTTTTTCCGGTTTTTCTCCCGCCGTCTCACTTTCTGTATCCGCAGAAAGCATCATCAATTCATAGTCGGTTACCTGATTATAGATATCGGCCGCATGGATAAAAGCCGTCCGCTCCAGTCCTATATCCACAAAGGCAGCCTGCATTCCCGGTAAGACACGGGTGACCAGGCCTTTATATATGTTGCCGATAATACTTTTTTCCAGGCTGCGTTCTACATAGAATTCGACAACAGAGCCCCCTTCCAATAGGGCTACGCGGGTTTCATAGGGTGAAGCATTTATAATGAGTTCTGCAGGCATAAAGAATTTCCTTCCATTTCTGGGAGTATTATCAAAAATTTTACCGCAAAGAACGCGGAGATCGCAAAGAATTTATTGAAAAACAAGATGTTAGATAATTTTCTGTTCCCTCCCTCTCTGCGCTCTCTGCGTGCTCAGCGGTGAAAAGGCTTTTTTACGAATTGATCAAAATTCTTTTTCTCTGTGTTCTCTGTGTTCTCTGTGGTTTCATATTTTTCCGGGCTAGCCGGCAATTTCAGTATATGAAGATTCTTTAATTCTTCTTCGGAAAGATTGAAGATAGACTCCACTATTTCTGTTGGCTTAGCCCCGACTTTTTGATTGTTCGCCAGGGACAGGGCGATAGTCCGGGCATCGATATACTGCAGGGCCTTCACCAGCGGTTTTATATCCACCCGGCGCGTACTCTCTTTTCTTTTCTGTTCTATCGGAAAGCTTTCCGCTGAGAGGAAGCGCTGTATCGGACCGGTCGTAAAGACGGCATTATCTGACCGTATCCGGTAATAGCTTGTTTCGGCAGTAGCAGCGGTTGTAAGCGCTTTTCCCGCGCCGTAGATAATAAGACCCTCCGGCATCTCTTTTTGCAGACGGGAAGCCAGATCGTCCGGCTTAATCGGTCCTACCGTCGTTAAGTCTGCATATTCAGCCACACTCTCCGTTCCAACCGGCAGGGCAGAGCTAAAGGACATTTTCGGCATGGGATGAAATCCCTTAGAATAGGCCAGATTAATGCCAGCCCTCTTCAGCGCCCGGCTGAAAATGCGCGTTATTTCCAGATGGCTAAGAAACCGCGCTTGTTCCAGTTTACCGTAGTAAACCCGTATGCGCGTTGTCTCTGTGGATTCCAGGCGTTTTGACGGGGTGAAACTATCCTGAAACGGCTCTGCGAGCCGGAGAACCCTCCCTTTCCCGTCGCAGACGCCGCAAAGGACACACCCATCCTTCCGGCAATCCGCTGTTGTTTCACCATGGATAGCCTTATCATTTTCTTTTATCAGGAATTCCTTATCTACGAGACAGTCTATATGTTCCCAGGGCAGTATTTCGTCAGGGTCCCGTTTCCTTATATGAGATTCCAATTCCAGGCCGGTTTCGGCTGCGGCTTGCTGCCAGAGAGAAAAGCGGAAGTGGTCTCCCCAACCGTCGAGCCGGCAACCAAGCCGGTAAGCGCGTTCTATAAGGCTGGCCAACCTCCGGTCACCCCTGGAGAAGACGCCCTCCAGCAAACTCTGGCGCGGATCATGCCATTTGACCTGGATTCTTCGGTTCTGCAAGGCGTTTTTGATATAATCCAGGCGCTGCCAGCTCTCCTCGATACTTATCTGGGGCGCCCATTGGAACGGGGTATGCGCCTTGGGAACAAAGATGGAGATAGCCACATTGACCTGGCAGCGCCTGCTGGTGTGGCGACCGCAGGCTAACACCCGCTTGGCCAGATCGGCTATGCCATCCAGGTCTTCATCAGTTTCGGTCGGTAGCCCGATCATGAAATAGAGTTTCAAAAGGTTCCACCCGGCCTGGAACGCCTCCCTGGCCGTGGCCAGGAGGTCTTCTTCCAAGATATCCTTATTAATGACGGCCCTAAGCCTGGCGGTGCCGGACTCCGGGGCAAGTGTAAACCCTGTTTTACGGACTCGCTTTATCTCGGCCATGATCTCGGGGGTCAGGGTTCCCACGCGCAGGGAGGGCAGAGATATAGCCACCTGTTCACTGGAATAGCGATTCATAAGGGCCGTTAGGAGCGCTTCCAGATTTCCATAGTCTCCCGTGCTGAGCGAGAGGAGGGAAAGCTCTTCATGGCCGGTGGCGGCCAGGGTTTCTTCGGCGATCCGGAGAATAGTCCTGGGGTGCCTTTCGCGGACCGGGCGGTAGGTAATGCCCGCCTGGCAGAAGCGGCAGCCGCGCGCGCAGCCGCGCGATATTTCCAGGCTGATACGGTCATGAACCGGCTTTGCATGCGGGATCACGGGTCTCACGGGATACTGGGCTTGATCGAGATCGCTCACTACCCGGCGTGAGACTTTTGTATAACCTGCCCTGAGGGGATCGATAGCACGAATATTTCCCTCCGGGCCATAGGATACCTTGAAATAAGACGGTATATAGACGCCTTCAATCCGGGCCAGTAATTCTAAAAGCTTATCCTTGCCATCTGCGCTTTCTTTCCAGCAGGAATAAGTATTGGCTATCTCAACTATGGCCTCCTCACCGTCACCGATCAGGATGGCATCAAAGAAATCAGCCACAGGTTCGGGATTTGCCGCGCATGACCCGCCGGCAATGACCAGTGGATAATTTTCATCTCTCTCCCGGGCATAGAAGGGGATGCCGGCTGTGTCTAACACGGTAAGCACATTCGTATAACAAAGCTCATAGGGCAGCGTAAACCCTAAGATGTCGAACTCCCGGAGCGGCTTTTGTGATTCAAGAGAAAGCAGCGGATAATCCTCGCGGCGGAGTAATTCCTCCAGATCAAGATCCGGGACAAAGGCCCGTTCGGCCAGGAAGTCCGCATGGCTGTTTACGATGTGATAAAGGATGGATAATCCCAGGTGGGACATGCCTATTTCATACAGATCCGGGAAGATAAGGGCCAGGCGCACCCTGGCCTTCTGCCAGTCTTTATGGACGGCGTTTATCTCAGTGCCCAGGTAACGGCCGGGTTTTCTCACCTGTGTAAGGAAGGGGTAGGACAACTCTGGATTCCTTTCGCTGACTGCGGTCAATTGGTTGAGTGGTTGAGTGGTTGAGTGGTTGAGTGGTTACTCAACGACTCAACTGTTTTTACCGCTCATCTACTCAACCGATTAACTACTCAACTGATGTTACCATCTCTGCGTGCTCTGCGGTAAAGATCTACCATCAAGTATCAGAAAACACCCATCTTAGCAACAAAATGCGCTGAGGGCTGGTGGTGGGGTTAAGGGGGATTTGAAAGAACCGGAGGGAGTGTCTGAATAGTTCTCCTTTTCAGAGCTGAAAGCTGATAGCTGACTGCTTAGTTTTTGGAGGTATGGCAGACGTTGCAGCCGCTCAGGCACTCGGAAAGTGTAGCGCCTTCCTTATAGGGCCAGCGGAGCATCTTGTAATAAGGCGATCCATGGGCGCGGTGGCAGGAGAGGCACATGACCATGTCTGTGCCCGCGGCTACGGTGCCGCTTGGACTACCACCCCAGTTAAAACCGGCAGGCCGGGCCACCGGAACAAGCGGATTATATGCCGTGGAAATACTGGCATACTCCCCTGAGTTCGGTATAATAAGATCTGACGGGTGCCGAAGCCACGGGCTCCCGCTTCCCTGGTTATCGTGAAATACCGCATGGCAGCCTGTACAAAAGGCGCTGGTGGTATGGCCGAGAGAACCAAAACCATAACCGCCACCCGGATCGTGGAAACCCAGATACTCATTGTGATCGCTTGCACTACTGGTAGCCTGCCAGTCCACATCCTCAATCCCTGCAACGCCGTGGCCATCACCACTCATATGTCCTGACAGAAAACGGTACCAACCTTTGGCTGCGGTTTCTACATACTTTGTATCGGTACCGTCGTTGGCATGATGGTAACCACTAGTCTTGCCACTGCCACTTACCATGTGACACTTCGTGCAACCCTGCCTGCCATCAAGGGCACTAGCACCAGAAACAGTTCCATGTAAGTTGGCATGGCAACCATTGGTTGCACAGGTGCTAAAACCCGCATCCCCGGGTGCCTTGCTCAGTTTGCTATCTTGAGAAAATATATTATGACCATAGCTTTCGTTAATCGTCACCCAGTAGAAATTCCCTCCGGCCAAAGGCGTAGCCGGTGCGCTGGAATTGAAAACTATGGGAGCCCCGGTAGTGGGATCCTTCCAGGTAGCTGAACCGGTGGCTGAATGACACCCTATACAGTTCGTTGTCAGGAGGCACGGATTGGGGGTTACGTCCGGCTCAAAGCCATCGAGCGTCCCTTTGAGCTGGTAGGCCATCTCCGTGCCGCCCTGGCTGTTGTGCATGGTGTGGCAGTTGTAACAAGCGCCGGTAACTTTGGCGTGGGATAGACCAGACAACGCTATCGTCAAGATAATAAGTGCTGAGGTTAAAATTATTTTTTTCATATCACGTCACTTGTGTTCGATCATAAGCATAAGCACCGTATTTCTCAGATGTCTCCAAAAACTCCGCATATCAAGACGTGACCTCTTTACCTTATTACGTTTCTTCCAGAGTCCTTGCTTGTAAACTTATAATTTGATTCCTGAGAAGTAACTCACTTTGAAGTGGATCGCCAGAAATATATTGAATCCAATGTTGTGTAAATACTACATAAATTTTTTATGTGAGCCGTTACTATCTCAAAAAATCGAGTT
>JASEGX010000075.1 GCA_030017815.1 Thermodesulfobacteriota bacterium
GGAGGGGATCATCGCCGCCCATGAGCAGATAGAAATTAGCGGGAACCCTGGGTTAAATGGATACGTAATAGCTGAGGATGCCACCTCAACGAGCAATACCGCAAACGAGAATAAGATTAGCGGCAATATGTCCCTTACCTATAATGGCCTGGGCGGCCCTTTTAACAGCGACAAAGTTCAAATCGTATCCTGGCGGGAGGTCAATGAATAGCATCGTAAAGACTCCTCAACGGATTTCCATGTGGGATGCCGAACAATGACATCTCCATAGTCTCGTGGAGAGAAGTCCGAGAATAAAAACCTGGAAGCCCTGTTAAATAAACTCGCAGGGCTTCTTTATCGTACTTTCTTCCTCTTGCTAATTGCCTCCATTCCTAGTATCATTCCAGATCATGTTCCGGAATATTACCTCAGCAATAACATACGCTAATCCGTCATTCCCGCGAAGCTTGTCCCTGACCCCGATCAGGGAGCGGGAATCCAAAAGGCTCTGGATGCCGCATCAAGTCTGGCATGACAAGGTATTTTGTTGCCGATGTAATAAAATCGTGGTCATATACGTAACGTCATAAGTAATTGCGTATAAATCGTCATTCCTGCGGAAGCAGGAATCCAGAAGGGCCAAAAGACTGGATTCCGGGTCAAGCCCGGAATGACAGGAAACACTAATACTCGCAAAGAATTATGTCGCTCTGTATAATTTGTTGCACAATATTTTTTTTACTCTGCCATCCACCGGCAATATCTGCTGATCAAATGCTCCCCTTCAAAGAAGGAGATGTCTTAGCCTTAACGCAATGTATTGAAATCGCCCTAAAAAATCAGCCTACTCTAAAAGCGGCGCGTAGTTCGGTTGAGGCCAGCCAGGCCCGGGTAACTCAATCCAGGGCCGATTACTTGCCGCAGATAGGCCTGCACTCCGCCTATGACCGTGTACATACGGAATTTTCCGGTCGCTTTATGTCATCAGGCGGAACCACCAGTAATTATTCGTCGGGGGTTAACCTTACTCAACTATTTTATGATTTTGGCCGAACGGGTGGAAAGATAGAGGCCAGCCGCCAGAATCTCACTATGAGCGAATATGAGGCGCTGGATGTTATACAAGCAGTTATTCTCAACGTTGAACAGGCTTACTATAACCTACTTAAGTCACGAAGGTTGCTGTCCGTAGCTGAAGAAACGATACGCCAGCGGGAAGAACACCTCAAACAGGCCCAGGCCTTCTACCGGGTGGGCACCAGGGCAAAAATCGACGTCACGAAGGCTGAGGTTGACCTGGCCAATAGCCATCTGGACAAAATCAAGGCTGAGAACGCCCTTAAGGTCGCCAAGGCCTCTCTAAATAATGCCATGGGTATCAGAACTTCTATAGCTTATACGGTGGAAGATAACCTGCAATTTGTCCCTTTCCGTGAAGAGCTTACCGCCGTCACCGAAGAGGCCCTTAAAAACCGCCCGGACGCCCTGGCCCTGGATGCCCAATATAATTCCCAGAAGGCAACCTTAGAATCTGCCCTGGGAGAATATTATCCAAGCCTTAGCGGTAACGCCGCTTACAACCTCGAAGGGGATGAATACCCTAAGGACAAAAACTGGAACCTGGGGGCTACTATAACCTTTCCTCTTTTTTCCGGTTTTGCTACAAAAGGCAAGGTAGCTGAGTCACGTGCCCAACTCCAAAAGATACAGGCAGAAAAAGAAGTCCTTGAACAAAATGTATGTCTGGAAGTTGAACAGGCCTTTTGGGCCACAAAAGAGGCTGAAGAATTAATACAGACTTCGGAGAAAGTGGTAATTCATGCCCGGGAAAATCTGGATCTGGCTGAAGGCCGCTATAAAGCAGGGCTTGGATCAGCCCTTGAGTTCATGGACGCCCAGATACTATATACAAAAGCAAATGTCGATCATATCCAGGCGCTTTATGGCCACAAGGTAGCCGTGGCAACGCTCTTAAGGGCGGTGGGGAGATTAACTTTTAGCGGTCAGCAGTCAGCGATCAGCGTTCAGCAGACGGGAGACAGAAAATAGAGTTCAGAGACAGAAGCATGATGGCTTCGTAAAAAGTCCAAAAATACCGTTTTCCGTCATTCCGGCGAAAGCCGGAATCCAGTCTTTTCAAGTAGTTGCAAACCATCTGGACTCCGGTTTTCACCGGAGTGACGACTTTTTACGAGTTCATCAAGCATGGCACAGAGAAAAGTGGGTTAAAGAGCCAAAAAAACTATTCTCCGCGTTCTTTGCGTCTTCGCGGTGAAGGTGTTTCAGATGAAAAAAAAGCGATTTTATATAGCCCTGCTAATCCTCCTTATAGCCATTGGGGTCATTTTCTATGCCTTGAAGGGCGAAAAAGATACGGTTGGATACAAAACAGTAAAAGTAGAACGGGGAACTATTGCATCTACCGTCCTGGCCAGCGGAACAGTGAATCCGGTTGTTCTGGTGTCGGTTGGAAGCCAGGTCTCCGGCACTATCGAAAAAATCTACGTTGACTTCAACTCTCGAGTAGAAAAAGGCCAGATTATTGCCCAGATCGACCCCGCCGTTTTTCAAGCCGAGGTGGAGAAGGCCCGGGCAAACCATAAGAGCGCCCTCGCCAATCTGGACCAGAAACAAGCACAGGTTACCGATGCCAAGAGAACATTTGAGCGTTATCGCGAATTAATGAAAAATGACCTGGTTGCCCAGAGCGATGTGGACACGGCTGAAACCACTTACCAATCAGCCTCGGCCTCCTTTCACGCCGCTGAAGCTGCCGTTTTGCAGGCCAGGGCCGCCCTTAACCTCGCGGAGTCAAATTTGCAGTACACGACGATACGCTCCCCCGTAAACGGCATCGTGGTGTCACGAAATGTGGATGCGGGACAAACGGTCGCTGCCAGTTTTCAAGCGCCGGTACTCTTTACCATTGCTAAGGATTTGACTAAGATGCAGGTGGATACAAGCGTCGATGAAGCCGATATCGGCGTCACGAAGCCTGGGCAGAGAGCGACGTTCACCGTTGACGCTTATCCAAGCGAGACCTTCGCGGGAAAGGTGCTACAGGTACGCAATGCGGCTCAAGTGGTGCAAAACGTAGTGACCTATGATGTCATAGTCAGCGTGGACAACCCTTCTCTTAAGCTGAGACCGGGAATGACCGCCAATGTTTCCATCCTGATTGAGGAGCGATCAAACGTCGTCAAAATCTCCACTGCGGCGCTGCGGTTCACGCCACCAGAAGGAGAACGCAAGAAAAGCGTGCAGGAAACTCCCAAAGGCCCTCTCGTATGGAAGTTACATCCCGATAACCGTCTTGAGCCCGTAGCCGTCAAACTTGGGATCGCAAACAGTCAACACGCAGAACTCCTCAAGGGCGACATCGCGGAAGGAGACCTCCTGGCAACAGAAACGCTTTCTACGGGAAAAAAGTCTGAAGCGAACAAGTCTCCGCAGTTCAGGCCCTTTTAAGAAGACGTATGACGGCGCTGATCGACACCCGAAACCTGACCAAGATATATCGCTTAGGCGATATAGCCGTTAAGGCGTTGGACAATGTCACCCTTTCCATCGGCGCGGCAGAGTTCACGGCCATCATGGGGCACTCGGGATCCGGTAAATCAACCTTCATGAATATACTGGGGTGCCTGGATCGGCCCACAAGCGGTCAATACCTCCTGGAAGGGGAAGATGTCGGCAACCTTTCCACGAAGCAACTGGCCACCATTCGCAATCGCCGGATAGGTTTTGTCTTCCAGGGTTATAACCTTCTGCGGCGCACCTCT
Organism: Thermodesulfobacteriota bacterium; assembly: GCA_030017815.1. Classification (GTDB taxonomy): domain Bacteria; phylum Desulfobacterota; class QYQD01; order QYQD01; family QYQD01; genus QYQD01. The sequence continues at coordinate 3,765 of JASEGX010000075.1, forward strand.
GCACTGGAAAACGTAGAACTCCCCCTAACCTACAGCCACATTCCGGCAAAGGAACGCCGCAAGAAATCCCTTGAGGCCCTGAAAATCGTGGGTCTTTCAGGGCACGAACACCACCATTCCAACCAGCTGTCAGGCGGCCAGCAGCAGCGGGTAGCAATCGCCCGGGCTCTCGTCAATAACCCTTCCATTATCCTGGCCGATGAACCCACGGGAAACCTTGATACCCGGACCAGTTTTGAAATAATGGGGGTCTTCCGGCAGCTGAATAGTGACAATGGGATCACGGTGATCATCGTAACCCATGAATCAGACATCGCTGCCTTTACGCGGAGGCATATAGTCTTCAGAGATGGACAGGTCATAGAAGACAGACCAAATGAATCAGTTGGACGCAGATGAACGCAGATTGTCAGGATTTTAAATATAAAAAACTAACTGAAGAGATTATTAAGATCTTTTATAGGGTTTATAATAAACTTGGGTATGGTTTCCTGGAAAAGGTTTATGAGAATGCAATGATGGTAGAATTTAAAAAGGAAGGTATCTCTGCCGTTTCTCAATCTGCAATAAAAGTATTTTATGAAGGCGTAATTATAGGTGAGTACTATGCTGATATACTGGTTGATGACAAAGTGATTGTAGAAATAAAAGCAGCAAGGCGTCTGGCAAAAGAAAATGAAGCACAGTTATTAAATTATTTAAAAGCAACTGATATCGAAGTTGGACTTTTACTCAATTTTGGTACTAAACCGGAAGTTAAACGTAAAGCGTTTGGTAATTTGAGAAAACAGTTTTCTGCGTGCATCGGCGAAAATCTGCGTCCTGATTAATTTTAAAAAGGTCCATGTTTATTTCAACCAGTCTGAGAATAGCTCTGAACGCCCTAAGAGCCAACAAGATGCGGTCAGTGCTCACTATGCTTGGGATAATCATCGGCGTGGCCGCAGTCGTGGTAATGGTGGCCATCGGTTCCGGCGCCAGCGCCAAAATTACCGCTCAGATTGAAAGCGTAGGTTCTAATCTGCTCATTGTCATTCCGGGGGCTACAACCGCCGGCGGCGTGCGTATGGGTTCCGGCACGGTTTCTACCTTGACCTTGGCCGACTCAGAGGCAATCGTCCAGAACTGTCCGAGCGTAGCCCGGGTAGCGCCTGTTTGGGGCGGAATAGCCCAGGCCGTTTACGGCAACCAGAACTGGAGTACAGGAGTCACCGGAACAACACCTTCAATGTTCGCAATCAGGGATTGGACGTTAACAGCGGGCCGCTTTTTTACGGTACAAGAGACAAAAGCAGCGGCAAAGGTGGCTCTTCTTGGACAGACCGTGGTGAACAATCTTTTCGGTGGCGCCGATCCCATAGGCGAGATAGTACGGATCAAAAAGATGCCGATGCAGGTCATTGGGGTCCTCGCGGTCAAGGGACAGTCCCCTCGTGGCGATGACCAGGACGATGCTATCTATGTTCCCATCACTACCGCGCAAAAAAGGCTCTTCGGTACGCATCTGCCCGGGCTTGTCCGCGTCATAATGGTCCAGGCCAAAGATATGAACGTGATGGCCAAAACCGAAAAAGAGATCACGGACCTGCTGGACCAACGACACCGGATCGTAAAGGGCGCGGACCGGGATTTCACCGTGCGCAATCTCTCTGAAATCCTGGCGGCGGCCCAGAGTGCGTACAATACCCTATCGCTCCTCTTAGGTTCTATCGCCCTGGTTTCGCTCGTAGTAGGTGGTATCGGTATCATGAATATCATGCTGGTGTCAGTGACTGAACGCACCAGGGAAATCGGTATTCGTATGGCGGTGGGGGCACAGGAAAGCGATATCCTGACCCAGTTCCTGATTGAATCCCTGGTTCTGAGTCTTGTCGGGGGTGTAATCGGTGTCATCCTCGGATTGACCGGAGCCGAAATAATGGCTGCCATGTCGGACTGGCCGGTGCTCATTTCATGGCAGGCTTTACTCCTGGCTTTCGCGTTTTCTGCGATGGTCGGGATCTTTTTTGGATTCTACCCGGCCCGCAAAGCTGCCCACCTGAATCCGATCGATGCCTTGAGGTATGAATAGCTTTTAGCCATCAGCGGTCAGCTTTCAGCTATCAGTCGTCAGAATACAGAATCCAGGGGTCAGGAGTCCAAAGAAATAATGAGCGGTGAGTCTCGGGAGGAATATCTCAGGTTGTGAGTTACAAGTTGGGAGCTTTTTAACCCGTAACACGGAACCCGCAATTGGAAAGCTCTGGCTGAGCGCTGATTGCTGACAGCTGAGAGCTATTTTTTAAACTTCACCTTAAGATAGTGTGCCGAACACGAAATACACGGGTCGTAGGCCCGGACCAGCATCTCCAGCCCCAATTCTATCTCTTTCTCCGGCTTCCCCAGCAATGAAGGTAAAAGGGCCTGCAGGTCGTGATAGATGTTATTGTGGTTCTGGTTGGTTGGGATGATCAGATTGGCCCCGATACATGTCCCGGAGTCATCGTATTGGTAATCATGGAAGAGTATCCCGCGCGGGACTTCCACGGCAGACACCCCGCGGCCGGGGCGCACCTTGATAGGCGGGATATCCTCAAGCGCCAGACCCCGGTCCAGGACTCTATCTATAATGTTTATGGAATCCTCTGCGGAATGTACACACTCCACGATCTGGGCCACGTTATTCATGAAGCTGTTATAACAAACCGGCTTAAGTTTAAAGAGTTTGGCCACGGCCCTGGCCTCCGGGGTAAGCTTGTCGGCGTTCAGATTGAACCGGGCCAAGGCCCCCACCATGTAAGAATCGCGGTTATGTTTTGTGTATTTGGCCGTGGAGTGCGGGACGCAAAACTCGTTAGTTACCTCTTCATACTGGCCCGGCGCCCATGTCCCTCCATCGCTTGAACCGATCTGGCCGTGGTACATGGCATATTCCTGGTCTGACTTGAGGGCGATATACTCTGTTTCCCGGCTAAATGCCGGAAAGCGATTCGCCAATGAACCGACTAACCGGGCTACTTCTTTCAGATCAGAAAGCGCCTCTGTAAGCCCATGGCGCAGCTTCTTTAACTCATCCACCTTTGGATACTTGGCAAATCCACCCGGCACCAGCCTTTGCGGATGCGTAGTGCGGCCGCAAATCGTGTCACTGAACACGTTGGCCAGCCGGTGGATACGAATAACCGTCTTTAACTCAGCCGGATGCGATCCGGCCAGGGGCACAACGCTCCCTACTCCCATTAAATCTGGCAAAACAAGATAGCCTACATGGAGGATGTGGCTCTGCAGGTTTTCCGCATGGAGAGCCAGCTTGCGAAGAAGCACGGTCTGCTCCGAGACCTCAACACCCAAAGCGGCTTCCGTGGCCTGGAGCGAGGCTAAGGTATGCCCGATGGAACATATCCCGCAGATGCGACAGGTTATATGATGCATCTCATACCATTTTCGTCCTCTGACCATGGCCTCGAAAAACCGGGGGGCCTCCACTACCTCCCAGCGGCAATCCTCGATCTTGCCATTGGAGACATTGACTACTATATTGCCATGCCCTTCCACCCGCGTTAAATGATCCACCCGGATATGAAGCTCCCGTTTAGCAGACTTGCTCATCTGGCCTCCTCCCCATACCCATCGTAAAGCCTTATTTGCCCGAGCGCTTCACCGGCAGAGATGCCAAGGCGCCCCAACAGCTCGCGAGCGGCATCCATATTCGGATCATCTACCAGGCCGCGGCAGCCCCAGCAATAGGCCCCCTCGGTAATGCAACAGGCCCCGCAGCCGGCCCTGGTCACCGGCCCCATACAAAACTGGCCCTTGAGAAGCACACAGACATTCCCCGCCTTCTTACAATCCACACACACCGGATAATTGGGGATAAAAGGCTTCTTGCCTTGCAACAGGGCCTTGAGTATCTGGACAAACTCCTCACGGTTTATCGGGCAACCGTGGACATTGGCATCTACCGGAACTACCGCCGAAACCGGCCGGGCGGCATAAGTATTATACCAATGGGCCTTATCGCCATAGACATAACGCCGCACGAATTTTTCATCCTGAAAATTCTTAATACAATTGACACCGCCGATAGTAGCACAGGCCCCTATAGCCACCAGTATCCCGGCCTTTTCCCGGATGGCCTTTATCCGTTCTTCGTCACTCTTTCGGGTGATAGAACCTTCTACCAGGGCAATGTCATAATGGTCGCTCTGCTCCTTCATGGCCTCACGCCAGGTGACTATCTCCACCTGTCCCAGGACATCCAGCACGACCTCTTCCAGGTTGACGATCTGCAACTGATCGCCCTCGCAGCCGGCAAAATCAAAGATGGCCACCCTTGGCTTGCTCATGACAATGCCTCCTCCAGATTCTTTATCGCCGCAAAATTAAACACCGGCCCCTCCTGACAGACATAAACCGGGCCCATCTGACAGTGGCCGCACTTGCCTAAACCGCACTTCATCTTCCTCTCAAGGGAAACGATGATATGATCATCGGCCAGACCCTTGGCCCTGGCCGCAGCTATGGCAAAGCGGTACATCACCGGCGGTCCGACCATAACGGCATACGTCTTTTTGGGATCAATGGTAAACTTCGGGAAAAGGGTGGTAATGACCCCCACATTGCCCTTCCAGGAGGCATCGCCTACATCCACGGTCTCCAGGTATTCAAGGTCCGGACGCCTTGCCAGGGAGGCAAGCTCTGCCTTGAAAAGACGGTCGGCCGGTGTTCGGGCCCCGAAGAGTACGATTATTCTGCCGTAATCCTTTCGCCTTTCCAGGGCATAGTTGATAAAGGACCGCAAAGGCACGATTCCCAACCCCCCGGCCACAAACAAAAGGTCTTTACCTCTGAGATCCTCAACCGGGAAATGCGTACCATAAGGGCCGCGTATGCCGATAACATCTCCCGCTTTCAGGTTATGTAAGGCGTTGGTAACATTGCCGGCCCGGCGCACACATATCTCAAAATCTGCTTTTTTGTTGGGCGCCGAAGAAACAGAAATAGGACATTCGCCCACGCCAAATACAGAAACCTCGACAAACTGTCCTGGCTTATGCCCCAGAGGCTTTCCATCATTAGGACGAAGCATAAACAGCTTTTCCATAGCCGTCTGCTCTTCGATCTTCATAATAGTGGCGAGACCGGGCAGGTAGGGAGATGGTGAGCCCATGATCAGATACCCTCCTTCAAACGATTAAAGACTGCTACGGGATCGGCTATATCAGACGGGCATTGTGCGGAACAACGTCCACACCCCACGCAGGCAATATCGCCGAAACGCCTGTATATAAACTGCCCCTTACGGTAAAAACGGTGGCGATAGCGGTCGGCCCGATGGCCGCGGAAATTACCGCCGCCCGCTACCTGGGCAAAGTCGCTCAAAAGACACCCATCCCAGGTACGATAGCGGCTGCCTTTTTTAAGGTCTATGGAGACATCGTCCCGGACATCAAAACAGTAGCAGGTTGGACATACTAAGTTACAGGTCCCGCAACTAAAACAAAGATAGGACTTTTCCTCCCAGATGACGTGTTCCTCCTTGCCGTCTAAAAGAGAAGGGAGTTCAAGATAAGAAAAATTCAACCGGTTGGCGTCGCAGCGTTTTCTCGCCTCCGCCCGTACCTTGTCCCTTTCTTTCGCCTCAGCCGGCGCAGCTTCCCTGGCCCCGGGGGCCATCTTGAGAAGCGAAGCCCCTTTCTTGCTGCCTACCTCCGTTACATAACATTGGCCAATATCGGTCAACATCAAATCGAAACCGCCCGCCACAGTATCAGCCCCCATGCTGCTCCAGAAGGCCCTGGGCGCTGCCTTGACCGGATCGATGCCGATAATCGTAGTCCGCTTACGACGTTCAAGGTAGTGGTTATCCTGGGGAACTGCGGAAAAAACCTTATCCATCTGATTTATGGCTATAATGTCATACGGATGCACGCCAAAAACAATCAACTCCTCTTTCGGTGCATCCGCCTTGATTGATCCCGGCGACAGGTTAAAGGTCAAAAGCTGCTCATAGGCCGGTAAAAGGTATTTTTTGGGAGGGATAAGCGTAACATCAAAAGAAAGGGTCATCTCCTCCGGTGAATTAATAGGAGCATAAGTGTAAAAGCCGCTATCCCCGGGTATGGAAGAAACTGCTGACTGGTCCTTTACGCCGACCACGGTATTCTTCCGGCGTAAAAGCTCCGCCAGAAACAAACGCAGTCCTTCTTTCTCAATAATCGCCAGGTTCATATCGCCACCTATTAGACCTTTGCCCTGCTATAAGATCCTGAATTCTAATATTGAAATATTAAAGCACCGTCCCTATATATGCAACCGGCTTGTCTGTGTCAAGAATTCTTGAATTAATTCCAGATGTTGTTCACCTTTTCTCAAGCCCTGTCCCTGTCTCCAGGATAACCTTATCTTCCCCACCCGCCTCTTTTAAAAAGACGTTTACCCTCTCGGAACAGGCGGTATTGATTTTTTTGCCTACATATTGAGGCTCGATGGGCAACTCCCGATGACCGCGATCCACGAGTACCGCCAACTCTACCCCCTTGGGACGCCCAAAATCCATTAGGGCATCCAGCGCCGCCCTAATCGTACGCCCGGTAAAAAGAACATCGTCCACTAAGATAATCTTCTGATCCTCGACAGGGAAACCTATCTCTGTTTTATGAACCAATGGCTGGCGGCCGATCATACTCCAGTCATCACGATAAAGGGTTATGTCCAGTACGCCCATGGGCACATCCGCCTGTTCCGTATGCATAATTTTTCCCTTCAGACGCTGGGCCAGAAAAACACCCCCGGTTCGAATGCCTACGAGGGCCAGTCCCTCTACCCCCTTGTTCCTCTCCAGGATCTGGTGAGCCATTCTGGTCAAAACACGGTTAACCTCTTTCTCATCCATCAATGTTATTTCTTTGGACATTATCTGTATGACCTCGTTTATTTATGAGCTATCAGCGGTCAGCTTTCAGCTAAGAGCTGATGGCTGACCGCTGATAGCTGAATGCTTATTT
>JASEGX010000076.1 GCA_030017815.1 Thermodesulfobacteriota bacterium
GTAACTTAATATTTCAAAAAAACTGTCTTGACAATTGGGTCCACCTTAAATTCGGAGGCTTGTTTATTCAAATCCTCCAATTCGGTGTGAATGGTGCGCATGGTTTCACCAAAGTCAAAGTCCGGGTCTTCTTCCTCCGGTGCGACACCCACATACCGTCCCGGCGTCAGGCTCCAGTCGTTTTCTTTAAGCTCGGCTCTGTCCACCAGCTTCACCAATCCCTCCACATCGCGCAGTTTTCCCTCCGGGAATCGCTCTGTAAGCCATTCAGCCTGATGATGGAAATAACGAGCTAATTTAAATTGATTAACAGCCGTGTCTCGCGCCTCTTCGGCCTGTTTTTTGAGGTTGGTAATCTCTTTTGTATTCCACTTGTCGCTCTCTTTGGCGTTGTAGGTATTAAGGCACACATCAATTAAACGGTTGGCGAGCCGGTACATCAGTTCAGCTTCTTTGATCAGCTTATTGTTTTCCTCTGCCAGCGGCGCTATCTCCTTGAGCGCTTCGGAGAGTTTAATATTGTCTTTGTTTTGCTTTTCCCACCATCCGCTTTTTTCTTGCGCCAGTTTGGCAAATGCCTGGCTTGCACTGGTGTATGCTTTCAAACAGTCGGCTAACTCTTTTACCCCGTTAGAGAAAGCCATAGACGAAGCCAGTGGTAAACTTTTTGGACGAAGTTCTCTAACGGGGTTGACTGTTTCTGCTTGTTTTCCGTCTTTAGGAAGTGTAGCCAGAAACGGCTGAAGCTCTTTATTCAATTTGGCAAAAACGGTTTCATAGGCGAGAGCGGGAGCAATGCTTTGCACGGCTTCATTGAGCGTGGCAGAAATATAATTCACCACCAAGTCTTGAAAACGCTCGGTCTCGCCGCGATGAAGCCAGATGATCGAGAGAATATTTTGCAATTGCTCCGGACTGAAATCATAAATCTTGCGCGTTACCTTGCGGAAGATATTGCGCGCGTCAATCATCAAGACTTTGTCTTTGAGTTCCGCCGGTTTGGATTTATTGAAAAACCACAGTTCACATGGAACGGTTCGGGTATAGAAAAAATTGGAGCGAATGGAAATCATGATGTCCACATGGCCGGTCTCAATCAGCTTTTCCCGCACCTTAGCCTCATTATTTCCCGCGCTTGAGGCTTGAGACGACATTACAAAGCCCGCGCGGCCTTGCTGGGTGAGGTAACTGTAGAAATAACTAATCCAAACATAGTTACCGTTACTGACTTTGCCTTTTTTATTCACTCCGGGCAGGCCGAAGGGCAAACGGGGATCGTTTTTGATTTTGTCCGCGTCAATCTCATCCACATTAAACGGAGGATTGGCCATCACAAAGTCGGCTTTTTTATATAAATTATGCGGGTCTTCATAGTAGCTTATGGCTTTCTTGATATCACCCACCAAGCCATGCACCGCCAAGTTCATTTTAGCTAAATTGATTGTCGTGCCGTTTTTCTCAAGCCCGTAAAAACTCAATTTATCGCTCGGATTTTGATGGAGCTTCTCTACAAAACGAGCGCTCTGGACAAACATCCCGCCGCTCCCGCAGGCCGGATCCAGCACTGTGCCTTTTTTGGGTTCTAATGCATTAGCAATGAGTGAGACCAACGAAACTGGCGTAAAAAACTCCCCGCCATCATGGGCTTTTTGGTCGGCAAACTGAGTGAGAAAATACTCATAAATACGGCCAAATACATCGCCGGTAACCTTCTTTAATTCTTCAGGGTTTAACGCCCGAAGCAGTTGGCCCAATATTTCATTATCCCATTCGCGGTATTCCTTTTTGGGCAACACTCCGCGAAGGGTTTCATAATCTCCTTCGATCGATTCCATCGCATCAATAACTGCCTTGGCACGATCATCGCTGTCTTTGAGAGCTACCAGATAATCAAATTGCGCTTTTGGTTGTAAGAAAATTGCGGATTTTTTGCTGAAATCCTTTTTCGACAACTCCGGGGTTTTGCCCCCGCGTGTCGGCAAGCTGGCAATGATTTCATCTTTTACCGCCAAATAACGGCTGTACGCATGACGCAAAAATACCAAGCCCATCACCGGCATAAAATACTCATTGCTGGCATAATTGGAGTTTGCCCGAAGCGTATCCGCTGCGCTCCAGAGTCTTTTTTCGATTGCTTCAATGTTTTCTAGTTGTGACATGGTTTTATTTTACTTAAAAAGTAATCCTTTCTCCTTAAAACTGATATAACCATCATCGGTAATGATGATGTGGTCAAGCACTTCAATATCGAGAATCGCACCCGATTGAATCAATTTTTCAGTGAGCCTGATATCTTCATCAGACACTTCCGTGTTTTTTGATGGATGATTGTGCGCCAATATGATTGAAGAAGTAAAGTGGCGTATGGCCGGTTCAAATACTTCGCGTGGATGCACCAGTGTTTCCGTCAATGTGCCGATGGAAATAGTCTCTTTATGAATGAGTTGCTTGCGGGCGTTGAGATACAGCACCATAAAATATTCTTTTTGCTTGCCTCGCAAATCCGCAAGCTGGGCAACGGTTGCCCGCACGGAATCAAGGATGGGAAGAGAATCGTTAAATGCACCAACCGCGCGTCTGCCAAGCTCCAAAGCCGCCTTGATAGTAATGGCTTTGGTATCTTCCAATCCCTTAATACCGGTGAGTTCATCTTTCGTGACAGCCAAAAGTTTTGACATGGGATATTTTTTTAAGGTTTCCCTGGCAATATCCAAAGCGCTCTTACCGGCTCTACCCGTACGGATAAGGATTGCCAACAGTTCAGCATCGCTTACATTCTCCGCTCCCTTTTCAGACAGCTTTTCTCTGGGCCTCTTATGTTTTGGTAAATCCTTAATTTTTGGCATAATTAAATCTTTATTAAATCGTCTAAAGTTATCCCTAAACCTTCTGCAATTTTAGTAACCGTCCGCAAGGAGCCAAAGGGGTCAGCCCTTGATATTGGACAAAATCTCGCTGATTCTCTTTTTTAGCTTCCTGTCACCTTGCAGCTTTTCAGAGAATCGCCGGTAACCTTTGGCCACGGCGCTGGGAAAAACCAACCATGGTCCATTCCCGTTGGCTTAAACGCCTTGTTCGGTGTCCTTCATTCTTAAGGCCATCGCTTTTTTACTGATTTCTTCTATAGATAAGTCCTCATCCAAGCCTTGACGCCACGTTGTATAATCAAACGGTTCTCTCTGAATAAGGGCAATGAACCTCTCTGCTTCAACATCACCAAGATGTTCTGCAAGGACTTTGAGCCCTTTCAACCTAATTTCTGTATCGGTGATCATTATAAGACCTCCTTTATTTGGTTGCCTTTGTTCACCGAACATTATTATATCGACTCGACTTTTTTCATCAAAACTCGCAGATAAAAGCGATGATACTACAATTTGGCAAACAGTACAATAAAATGAAATCCAATTAAATATCAATTAGATAAGCCGACAGCATAAAATCCGGGAGTCTGCTTTTTGTTGTAATTATCAATGTCGAATCGATATAAGTATGGCAATTTATTATCCGGCGGCACAGTGGAAGATTTGAAGCTCTCCGCAGTCCGCCTAGGACAGATGGGGAATCTCCGTATGCAAGGTAAAATGCATCGTATTCGCTCGCTATGCATGTTCATTAGATTAGGTTCCGGGAAAAACTACCAAAACGGGGGGGTTCTACAGGCTCAACACAGAATTAAGCGGCGGTCGGCTTAGGGGGTTCCCGAAAAATCAACCACGTTCCACGTCCGTCCGCTTGAATGAATTGTTCGCTTATTGGAGTCGATTTCTTATCCATGCAGGATCTCTTCGGCAGTCCAGTACAGCGTAGACCCTCACCTCATCTTCCTCGATACGGTAATAGACGGCAAAAGGGAACCTTTTTGAAAGAAGCCGGTGGTATTTGCCAAAATGGGTGCCATGTATACCCGCAAACAACCTAAGCGCTTCGATATCAGAAAAGAGGGACTCCAGGAAATAGCTTCCTACGCCCCTTTCTTGTGATTCGTAAAAATAAAAACCTTCCTTCAAATCTTCCCGCGCCGATTCAAGGATTCTTATTTTCATGAAATCGAATCTCGTATATCCTTCTTGGCCTGATCCCAGTCTATAAACTTATCCTTGCCATCTCTCAGTCTCAGTTCTCTTTCTTTCAAAATGTCTTCATGCCAAGAAGGTGAAGAGAAATCAGGAGCGCTCCGGCATATGTCATCCCACAACATTTCCATTGCCTTAAGCTTTTCCTCTGTGGTCATTTCCCTTAGATTGAAAGTCATAGGTCCCTTCCTTTCTTATTGGTTTGAAGCGAACATTATTTTATATCAACTCGATTTTTTTCATCAAAACTCGCAGATAAAAACAATGATACTACAATTCGGCAAACAGTACAATGAAATGAAATCCAATTAAATATCAATTACATAAGCCGATAGAATAAAATCCGGAAGTCTACTTTTTGTTGTAATTATCAGGGTTCGAGAACAGCCGCCTTTTCCTACAAAAAATGCTCAAGCTATACACCATTTCCAGAGGGGATATACCTTGATGCTAATCCCATCTATAGATAGCTCTTGTTCCTCATCGTGGGTTAGGATGATGCCCTCATTTACACCAACCCAATGACACGCCTCAGTAAGTCCTGATATCTCTCTGTCCATATTTTCTTCGGTCATCTCAAAGCATACCTGAATAGGTAAAAGCCCACTGTCTTCACTTTTTGCTATGAAATCACACTCCCTTTTCTCTGCGAAATAAAAGACTTCATACCGCTTTCTCTTAAGCTCCAAGAAGGCTAAATTTTCTAACAGCCTCCCGGAATCCGCCGAACTTACCCTTTTGCCTAATCCGTTATCTACAAGATAGATCTTCGCCGGGTTCCTCATCCTCTTATATGTGGATTCAGCAAACTTCCTTACCTCAAAGATGAGCATACTATCCAGGAAGTGCTTATAATATCGAAAAAGCAGATCCTTCGAAAAGGGGAATTTATCCTTATACTGCTTATAAAAAGCCGTCAGGGAAAATCTTAGAGAGAAGGAACTGAACAGCTTATCTAGAAGGGCCTCTAAAAGCGGTATGTTTGTGATGCTGTATCTCTCTACCAGGTCTCTGAAAAACATGGCGCCGAGATATTCTTTCAAGAGCCTTGTTCTCTCCAATTCTGTATCCAGAAAGGAGACCTCCGGAAAGCCACCCCATCTCACATAGTCATTAAAATATTTCCTGGCAAATGCCTTTTTCGTGCCGGAAAAGGCAGTCCCTTCCTTTACGTCAAGGCCCTTGACGCGCATATATTCTGTAAAGGAAAAAGGTAACACCTCTATGCTCCATGACCTTCCTCTGAGTTCGGTATGTATCTCAAAGGGCATCATCTTGGATGACGAGCCGCTCACAAACACCTTAATATTCTCCCGCTCCACGGCCCTCCGGCAAAACCTCTCCCATCCTTCCACATTTTGAATTTCGTCTAAGAGAAACAGTGTCTCTTTACCTATAAGATGAGGTTTGAGTTCTAAAAACGCCTCTCTTAACTTCTCGAAGTCTTTGGCCTGAAATCCGGTTAAGCGGTCATCTTCAAAATCTATATATAAAGAGCGTTCTTTATTTTTCTGAAAAAGATCAAACAAAATAAAAGTCTTTCCGCTTCTTCTCACACCATAAAAGACAACCACCTTGTTTAATTTACCCGGTAAAGTGATGCCCTTCCTTTCCACAGGTTCTTTCACCTGTTTCAGGATAAACTCCTCATTAGAGGCAATTATATCTTTCAGAATGCTTTTTTGCATGACATTTATCCTTTTAATAAGGAGTAATTAATACTATTTTAGTGTCTTGTCAAGGATGAAATGAGGCGACCAAATCTGTAATAGAAAGGCCTTGTATCAGAAGTAAAGAACTACGTGCGGAAGCACGGGGTATCCAGAGGTTTGATAAGAGCGGCCGCAGCAGACATCAAGCGGTGTGCACTTACAATTTGAATTCACCGTAATTAATCAGCTTCATTGTTGAAAATATCCACTTAATGGCCGGGACAGCCCAGCCAGTCGATCTTTACCAGTGAAATGAAAAAGAACCTCTTGTTTATGACGGCCATTTTATCTCTTTTTGCCTGCCTACAATGACCAGGGTATAATTATCAGGGTAGAGATACTTCCTGGCAGCATCCGCCACCTGATCTTTGGTTACTGCCTTTATAATCTCCGGATAACGTACCGGGTAATCGAGACCCAGATTGTAGAACTCCATATCGGTCAAGAGCCCGGCGATCTTGGCATTTGTATCCATTTTTAAGGGAAAGCTGCCGGTAAGATACAACCTGGCCTCGTTCAGTTCTTCATCAGATACACCATTTACCCTGATTCGTTCCATTTCCTTGAGAATTTCATCTATAGCCACGCCGGCCGTCGCATTCCTGGTCTCCACTACGGCCTGGAAATAACCGGCGTACCTGCCTGAAACAAAGGCGCTGTAGATGCTGTAGGCCAACCCTTTTTCTTCCCGGATGTTGTCCATCAGGCGAGAACGGAACCCGCCGCCGCCGAGGATGTAGTTCATGATAAAGACGGCGTAATAGTCGGGGTGGTTGCGCGGGATGCCTCTGTGGCCAAGGACAATATTGGCCTGGGTAAGATCACGGTCGATCTTTTTTATCCGGCCGCTTCCCCCTTTGCTATCTGAGGGGATATTAATCGGAGTCTCGACGCTGGTCTCCGGCCAGGACCCCAGATATCTTTCCCATAAGGGCATAAACTCTCTTTCTGTAATCTGGCCGACCACGGCACAGATGACCCGGGAACGGGATAATCGCTCCTGGTAGAAACCCATCAAGTCATTTTTGGTCAGACCGGATATGGATTTCTCTGTTCCCAGCAGCGGCTGCCCATAAAGACGCTTATTAAATAGCTCCGCCAGAAAGGTCTTGTGGGCAAACGTACCCGGATCCTCCTCTTCCTTATGGATGCGCGCCTTGAATTCTTCCTTCTTTTTGACTATTTCTTTTGGCCTGAAGGCCGGCTGGGTAAGGACATCGGACATAATCTCCAGACCGGTGGGCAGGGCCTTCTTCAAGACATTCAGGGTAATAGAGGTATAATCTTTTCTAGGCTGGACTACCAGCACCCCTCCCGTAAACTCTATCTCTTCACTGATCCGGGCAGCCGTGCGGCGGCGAGTGCCGGTTAAAAGACCCTCAGCAGTAAGGGCCGCCAGTCCTTCCCGGCCCTCCGAATCAAGCAGGGAACCGGCCTTAATGACCAGATGCATATATACTAATGGCAGGGCCTTTACCTCCTTGAGCAGGACAACCGTCCCGTTTGGCAGGACAATGCGCCCGGCGAACGCACTTCTGGAGGACACCGTTTTTTTAGGCATGAAACAAAACTCCTTTTTGGTTTTCGTCCGAAATCAAAAGATTCCGGCCGAAGCAGTCAGCTGTCAGCAAAAACAAAATCTACTCCCCTGCCCGGGGCTGATCGCTGATGGCTGAAAGCTGAGAGCTTTTCTTCCCGGATACCTTTCGCAGATGCGCCGAGGCGTGGGAGAAACCCGGCAGTACCGGGACCAAAACCCCTACATTCTTTTTATCCTTATGAAAATAGGCATTGGCCACCCTTTTTATATCGGAAGCAGTGACTTTTGCGATACCCGGCAAATAGGCATACAGATCCCGCCAGTTACTCACCGTATGATAGATGCCCAGCAACATTCCCTGGTAAAAAAATGAATCCTGATGGAACACGAAGGCCGCTTCGGACATATTCCTGGCCTTTTGCAGCTCTTTTTCCGTCACGCCTTGCCTCTTTATCTTTTCCAATTCCGCTTCAATCTCCTCTTCCACTGCCTCGACCGTCTTACCGGGCATTATGGGCGCGAAAATGTGACAAAGATTGGGATCATGCGCCAACCGGGGATAATTGACATTGATGTCCAGGGCCAATTGTTTCTCGCGCACGAGACGGCGATAAAGTCGCGAACTCTTGCCCTGGCCCAGAATAAGGGCCAGAAGCTCCAGGGCAAAGCTGTCTTCATGCCTGAGATTGGGGGTATGGAAACTCATAAGCAGATAAGAAAGCTGGGCCTCCCGCTTCAGGTAGAATCTTCTTTCTCCTCTCTGGGGCGGCTCATCACATACGACCGGGGATGGCTCCGGCCCGGGCTTGATATGGCCAAAATATTTCCTGATTTTTAACAACAGCTTCTCTTTTTCCATGTCGCCGACGACAATGACAGTGGCCCGGTTCGGTCTGTAATGCAGCCGGTAATAATCCTTAAAATCTTCATAAGCGGTCTGGCCAATATCCCCCATCCAGCCTATTATCGGCCACATATAGGGGTGGGTGCGGAAGGCGACAGAATCCATTTCTTCAAAAAGGGAGGAGACCGGATCATCCTCGGTCCGCAGGCGACGTTCCTCCATTACTATATCCCGCTCCGTGAGAAATGCCTGCTTATCAACGGCCAGATTAGTCATGCGGTCAGATTCCAGATCAAGGAGTATTTCCAGGCGGTCCCCGGCTATATTCTCAAAGTAGGCCGTATAGTCCTGGGAGGTAAAGGCGTTCTCGTTTCCCCCATTCCTTTTAACCAGGCGGGAAAACTCCTTGGGCCTGTATTTTTTAGTGCCGCGGAACATGAGGTGCTCGGTAAGGTGCGAAATCCCGGTCTTACCCAGACGTTCATTACGTGATCCTACCCGATACCACACCTGAAAACTGACTACCGGGGCCTTATGGTTTTCGAGAAGCAGGATATTCAACCCATTATCTAAGATAGTTTCCGAGACCGGCAACCCCATTTTAAAATCCCTCCATATTTAGCCCGTTACTTTTAGATCCACCACTCGCAATTGCAGAGATTCCCGGCCCTGATAGGTATTGGCATCCAGGGCAAAGGCCAAGGACGCCTCCAGAAATTCCGCATCAGGCAGGGGGGCCATATTAAAACCCATGGCCTCCCATACCCGCCCGTCTTGGTGCACCCTTAATTTTACGTGCTTTTCTCCGATTAACCGCTGCTCTATGATCTTGACGGGTGAGGTGTCCAGAATAGGATTAGGATTCCCCATCCCAAAAGGCGGCAGCAGGTAAAAATCATTGAGAAAGGATTTTTCACGTAGAATTGACAACTGAACGCTGCCTTCCAGCCATAGCCTGGGAACGAGGTCCTCGGTGGTTACTTTATCAGACACCGCAGTCTGAAAAACTTCCTTGAACAAAGGCAGATTTTCCTCGCGCAGCGATAATCCGGCGGCTTCCTTATGACCGCCAAAATCATCCAACAGTTCATGACATTTAGTCAGTAATTCATAAAGATCAAGACCTGCGGCGCTCCGGCCCGATCCCCTAGCCCTTCCATCTGCCAGAGAAAAGAGTATGGTGGGCCGGGCATATTTCGCCGCCAGGCGTGAAGCTACGATACCGAGCACCCCCCTATGCCAGTGCGGTGAGGCATAGACCAGGGCCTTTTCCGTCTGCAACACCTCTTCCGTAATATAGCCGGTAAGTTCCGTGAGCATATTTTCTTCCACGGCCTGGCGCCTGCGGTTAGCCTGGTCTAAACCGGAGGCTATCAGTTCAGCCCGGCCGCCGTCTTCAGTTACGAGTAAAGCAAAGGCATCATCGGCGGAGCCCATTCTGCCCGCGGCATTTAACCGTGGAGCGAGCCGAAAACCTATATCGTAGGATGAGGCCTTTGTAGTGTTGACCGAACAGACCGCCTTTAGAGCGGCAATCCCGGGCCGCATGGCCCTGTCAATGATCTTCAATCCCTCTTTGACCAGTATCCTGTTTACACCCCGTAAAGGCACCATGTCGGCTATGGTCCCGATAGCCACCAGATCCAGATATTCTTTGAGATTGGGACGCTCCCGGTCCGACCATGCACCGGCCGTAGAGTCATGAAACAGTACCCGCCTCAGGGCCATCACCAGATTAAAGGCCACCCCCACACCGGCCAAATCTTTGTCCGGATAATTGCAGTCCGGTTGCTTTGGATTGACCGCAGCCAGGGCCGGAGGAAGCACCTCAGGCACGCAATGATGGTCGGTAACTATAACATCCACGCCCTGCTCTCTGGCATAGGCAACGGCTTCATGATTGGAGATGCCGCAATCCACGGTAACAAGCAGGTCCGGTTTATCATCCAGAAAACGCTTTAGTATCTCCGTCTTAAGACCGTAACCGTCACGGATTCGGTCTGGTATATAATAAGAGACGGTAGCCCCTATTCTCTTTAGAAAAAGCCACAAGACAGCCGTGGCCGTGACCCCGTCCGCATCATAATCGCCATAGATCAATATCTTTTCATGACGACGTACCGCATCGGCCAGGCGGTGCGCCGCCTTATCCATATCCTTGAGCAGGAAGGGTGAGGGAAGGTCTTTAAGGGAAGGATGCAGGAAGCTGTGTGCCCCGGCTGTATCCTTTATGCCGCGGTTACAGAGAAAAAGCGCTATCAGGGGATGCAGATTTGTCTCTCTCTGCAACTTTTCCAGCGCTAATAAATCTGGATCGTGTTTATGCCACTCCTTTTCCAAAACAGCCCCCGGAATGCCCTGTTTTTTGACTCCAGCACTATAACAAAGCCTGACCGTGAGTCAAGAAAACTTTAGGCCCTTCATTTTTACTTGATTGACGGCCCTTACTCCCGTAGAATGGCTCAAATAAATTCACAAGTGGTTTGAAGAAATAGGCTCTTTCTCATAATAAGTGGGTAAGTTAATATAGACAAAAAAGAATGTCATCCCCGAATGCCCC
>JASEGX010000262.1 GCA_030017815.1 Thermodesulfobacteriota bacterium
TAGCGAGCGAATACTATGCATTTTACCTTACATACGGAGATTCCCAGCAGCTTGCCGCGGGGAGCTTCAATTCTGGTTTTCTGCCTTAAAACTTCTAAGAATAATATCTGTGATTTCTTTGTATTTAAACCTAGCTGCGTTCATCTGTGTGAATCTGTGGTTGAATAGTTACCCAGTTTCTATATAAGCGGCAAGATTAAACGGCCTCTTTTTCCTTCCAGTACGGATTGGCCAGGTCTTCAAAAGCAGCCATCGCCGCTACCGCTCCCTGGCCGACAGCAGTCACAATCTGTTTAACTCCACCGGTAATGTCACCCGCGGCGTAGATGCGCGGCACATTGGTTCTCTGCCGGCGGTCAGCCTTTACGTAACCGGCCTCGTCCAGCTCCACACCCGTTTTTTGGGCTAATTCATTTACCGGTTCGTAGCCTATGGATATAAAGACGCCATCCACCGGCATTTCTTCCGTCTTTCCGGTTTTTGTATTCTCAATACGCACGCCGGTGACTATCTTATCACCCAGTATCTCGCCCACCCCTGAGTTCCAGAACACCGGAATCTTCCGGCTGAAAAGACTTTCCTGGAGGCGCAATTCAGCGCGAAGTTTATCCTTGCGATGGACAAGTGTTACACCGACTCCGAGACTATCCAGATAAAGGGCCTCGGTTACAGCGCTATTTCCGCCGCCGACCATGATAACCTTCTTCCCCTTATAAAAATAGCCGTCGCAGGTAGCGCAGTAACTCACTCCCCGGCCATAAAGGCGTTCCTCACCCGGTACGCCCAGCTTACGGTGTTTGGCCCCGGTGGCCAGGATGACCGCCCGGCATATATATTTGCCTCTGTTTGTGCTGACTTTAATCTGTCCATTCGGTTTTATCTCCAGAACCTCTTCTCCTTGATGGATATGGGCATATTGGCGGGCATGTTGAGCCATTAGATCCACCAGAGACTTACCGGCCACACGTGTAAGCCCGGGATAATTTTCGACGACCGGTGTCAGGGCCACCTGTCCGCCCACGACCCCTTTCTCCAGGACGACGCACTTTAGACCACTTCTTTCCCCATATATCGCGGCGGTCAGCCCTCCAGGGCCGGCTCCCACAATTACTATGTCCACGTGTGCCTCTTCCCCCTCCCGGACAAGCGGAGGCACTCCGGCGGCCGGTTCCTGCAAGGTCAAAATCTTCCCGATAAAGGCATCCTGAGTGTCCACGCCGAGGGAAACCGTCTTTCCGTTAATCACCGTATGGGGGACAGAGGAAACTTCGTACTTGACGGCCAGGTCTTCATTTTCTGAGGCCTCGACTATCTCTGCCGTTATTAAATCCGGCCTTTCCAGGGCAGAGGCAACCGCCACAGCCACCTGCTGTGGGCAGTACGGTCAGGTAGGGGTGACAAAGACCTGTATATGACGGCCGTCTTTGAGTGCAGCCAGCCGCTCCCGGGCGGAGGAAGAAAGGAGCGTCTTCCCCACAGAGGTCATGACGATGGTGTCCAGAAAGGAGCGCATCTCTTCCCCGGCTGGTGAGCCCGTGTAGCGGATGTGATAGGCTTCGGGATCTATAAGGATGGATGGTGATCGGCTGACATCATATTTTTTTGAGACCTCATCGCCTACCTCATGAAATTCAGGGATAATCTTGGGAGTTAAATTCCCCAGATCTTTGATCAGCGCCACGGTAAAGCGATTGAAGGGGTCGTTTTCTCCTTCCCGGGTGAAGACGTAGATAGGGATTTTTTTTTTCAATATGTCAAACTTCTTCCTTAATATCGCTTCCTTGTCCTGCTGAATCACCTTTGCCTTTTTCCTGCCACCAAACATCCGTTTCTCCCTTCCCGAAAATGCGTATTGTCAAAAGATTAACCACAGAGCACACAGAGAAAATAAGAATATCAATAAATTGGTAACGTTCAAAAGTGTTTACATGGTGACAATTCAACCGATGCGATCCGG
>JASEGX010000077.1 GCA_030017815.1 Thermodesulfobacteriota bacterium
ATGCGCGCTGCCCCATTCAAGAATAAACATTACTATCGATGGGAAATTGAAGCTCCCCGCTGCCCGCCAGGGTCAGACCTGGATGGCAGGTTGCGGGGAATGCGCTCGCTATGCATGTTCAAAAAAACACCCGTGAAAACCGCAAGTTCTAAATTGGCTTGACAAGGCGTGAGATTTTTTTGACAATACCTAGGATAAGAAATAAAATGTAAATATGAAGCCCTGGTATGAAACATTTGAGCATGGAGCAGATATCGGCATTCGTGGGAAAGGCCGGACACTGGAAGAGGCCTTTGCCAACGGGGCAAAGGCCCTTTTTGCGCTGATGGCCGACCTATCCACAATTGAACCGCAGAAAGAAATCCACGTGAAATGCACGGCGCCGGATATAGAAACCCTCTTTATGGTCTGGTTAAATCAATTAATTGCCTTGGCGGATATAGAGAAAATGGTCCTTTCCGAATTCAACGTCACTATAAGGAATAACAACTTAACTGCTGTAGCCCGGGGCGAATCCATAACCCCTCAGAAACACGACTTAGGCGTAGAGGTCAAAGGGGCCACCTTTACTATGCTCAGGGTATTTCAAGAAACCGGCTACTTTGTGGCCCAATGCGTAGTTGATGTATGAGGTAAGGGACATGGAAATCAAATCATTAAAGAAAATTAATGACTTTCTCTGGGAGCTCCCGCCACTGGGTGAGATGCGTGTCCCCGGGCTCATCTTCGCCAGCCAAAAACTGGTTGAAGAAATGGACGAAAAGGTCCGCGAGCAAGTTACGAACGTAGCCTGTTTACCCGGTATTGTCCACGCCTCCATTGCCATGCCGGATGCGCATTGGGGCTACGGGTTTCCCATAGGCGGAGTAGCCGCCTTTGATGCGGAAGAAGGCGGCATTATCTCGGCCGGCGGCGTGGGATTTGATATATCCTGCGGTGTCCGCACCCTGACCACCGGACTTACCAGGGATGAAATCGTGCCCTCCCTGGAAAGATTGATCGATAAGATCTTTCAGGTAGTTCCCGCTGGTGTTGGCTCAGAGGGTAAAATAAGGCTCACCCCGGCGCAAATCGATGACGTCCTGGCCGGCGGCGCAAAGTGGGCCGTGGATAAGGGCTACGGATTTCCCGAAGACCTGGGATACATAGAAGAAGGCGGCTATGTTACCTGGGCTGATCCCAAACAGGTCTCTGACCTGGCCAAAAAAAGACAATTTAGAGAAGTAGGAACGCTGGGGTCAGGGAATCACTATCTGGAAATACAGCATGTATTCGAGATCTATGATGCCGAAGCCGCCGAGGCCCTGGGCATCAAAAAGGATGATATTCTTATCGCTATCCATTGCGGTTCGAGGGCCTTGGGGCATCAGATAGGTACAGATTACCTGGTTACCCTGGCCCAGGCATCCAAAAAATACAATATCCCCATCCGTGAGCGGGAACTGGTCTGCGCGCCGATCAACTCGCCGGAAGGCAAACGCTATTTCGGGGCAGTTGGCGCGGGAATAAACTGCGCCCTGGCCAACCGCCAGGTTATAAGTCATCTGACCCGCGAAGCAGCATACGAAATTATCCCTCAGGCTAAGTTAGAAATGTTATTTGACGTCAGTCATAACACCTGCAAGGTCGAAGAGCATGTTGTGGATGGCAAAAAACTCCGGCTTTATGTCCACCGAAAGGGCTCGACCCGGGCCTTTGGTCCGGGAAGACCGGAAATACCGTCGCGCTTCCGATCCATTGGTCAGCCGGTCTTTATTGGCGGAACTATGGGCACCTGCTCCTTCATTCTGGTAGGCACAGAATTCGGTACAGAACAGGCCTTTGGGTCAGCTTGCCACGGCGCCGGTCGCAGTATGAGCCGCAAACGAGCTACTAAAACCTGGCGTGGAGATACGGTTATAAAGGATTTATCAGCTAAAGGAATCATAATCCGTACCCGTTCCTATCGAGGCGTGGCCGAAGAAGCGCCGGGTGCTTATAAAGACGTAGTGGAAGTGGTGAACGCCGCTCACCAGGCCGGACTTGCCAAAAAGGTAGCTATGGTTAAGCCTTTGGCCTGCGTTAAAGGATAAAACCCAACAGATATAGAGAATCGCTATTTCTCAATCCCTTCCCGTGCCTCAACACCCTTTTTAAAATAGTGTTTTATCTCCCGCATCTCTGTGACCAAATCTGCGAGTGCAATAATTCGGGGGGAGGCGTTCCGGCCGGTCAATACCATTTCCATCGCCTGCGGCTTGTTCTCCATCACTGAAATAAGCCATTCCTCGGGCACAAGGCCGAGGTTTACCGCCACATTTACCTCGTCCAATATCAATACATCTGTTGATCCCTCATGGACAATCTTGCTGGCAAGTTCCATAGCCTCTGCTGCCCGTTCCCTATCTTCTACGGAAGGCTCCTCCTGAGAGATAAATCCCCGACGCCCGGTTGGTTTTATGACAAAACTTGGCAACAGCGCAGACGCGGCCTTTATCTCGCCGATATCAGTTTCTCCCTTTAAAAACTGAATCATAGTCACAGACAGCCCTTGACCGGCGGCCCGAAGGGCGAGCCCTAAGGCGGCGGTTGTCTTGCCCTTGCCATTACCGGTGTAAACATGTATGTAGCCCTGTTTAAGAGCCATGGTTATCTCCTTCTAAATTAAATTTAGGCACAGAAAGATTGGGGTGGTCACTGGGAGGATATATTCCATGTTAACAGCTTAGTTGACCTTAAAGACTTTCCAGTCATAGATGCGCCAGAGGCGTGGTAGTTTAACAGGACACAAGAGTGTTCCCACGCCCTTGTTAATATTCTATTTGATTGCTATCAGTTAGTGCAAGTTTTTTCGTGAGATACGCCGGGGCGTGTCAGATACCCGAATACATCGGTGACAAGAGTTAGACTGGCTTTCATCCGAGAACTTCCCCTCCCCTTGGGAGACTATGTCGCAATGTCATTGCGAGGGAGTGAAACGACCGAAGCAATCTCACAACATATTGAAATCATAGAGATTGCCACGCTCCCTGCGGTCGCTCGCAATGACAAATAACGATTATGACACAGTCTATGGCGGGAGGGGAAATATATGGTTTCCGGATGGAAACTAAATACATTTTATCTTATTGTGTTATTCAGCAAATTCTTATATGATTACCCCTAAACGCAGATCTCGACGAAAAAAATCGAGTCGATATAATATATAAGTCCGGCACTATCACCTTCATCGCCGATATGATATATCAGAAGTATCGGAGGTCGTGAAAATGGAAATGTTAGATGAAAAAAAGATTAAGGAGCTTATGAAAGAAGCTCTGGTGGAAGTCCTCGAGGACCGCAAAGAGGTCCTTTATGGCATTCTGAGCGAAGCCATCGAGGATGTCGCACTGGTCCACGCGATACGAGAAGGGGAAGCTACCGGAACGGTCAGCAAAAAGGAGATATTAGATATTCTTGAAGGCCGACCATGAAAGTGGAGTTTAGGGCCAGCTTTGCCATAGATTTGAAACGGATCAAAGATAAGTCCCTCCTGAACCAAGTTGCGCGAGGCGATTCAGCAAATTGAAGCAGTTGAAGACCTCCGCAATGTGAGTAATATCAAAAAGCTCCGGGCTCAAGGTAATTACTATCGAATAAGATTAGGTGACTATCGAATCGGCCTGGTCGTAGATGATATCGGCGCTAGATTTGTGCGGTTTCTCCACCGAAGCGAAATCTACCGTTATTTTCCATAGAAGGCTTCGAAGGTTACTGGCCGAACCAGTCATTCGACCGGACTCCGTGGAACGGGGCTGACTTTTTCGGTACGTCACAGGCCCTATCTAGCTAATATCTAAGCTTGAGCCTATGCATTACGAAGGTATTATAATCCGCCCTCCCAGTGAAGCCTACAGCATCTTGCTGCAGGTAACCGTGGGCTGCTCCCACAACAAATGTACATTCTGCGGTGCCTATAAGGAAAAGCGCTTCCGCATTAAAGATGAAACGACTATTTTAAACGACCTCTCCTTTGCGGCCCGGCATTTCCGGGACCAGAACCGCGTCTTTCTCCTGGATGGGGACGCCTTGATTATGCCCTTTGAAAAATTGGCCTGGGTACTAAGAAAAATAAAGGAACATCTGCCCTGGGTTAGCCGGGTGGGTATTTATGCCAATACCAGGGGGATAAAAAGTAAAACGCTGGAGGAACTCGTAACCCTAAGGCAGCTCGGATTGGGCATCATCTACCTGGGAGTGGAAAGCGGAGATAATGTTATCCTGAAGAACATCAATAAAGGAACCAATGCCGAAACCCTGATCCAATCCGGACAAAAGATTCGTCAGGCCGGGATAAAGCTTTCGGTAACCGTTTTACTGGGTATAGCCGGCGAGGCACGTTCGCTCACTCATGCCCGCAAAACGGGCGAAGTCCTTACGGCCATGCGGCCCAATCATGTCGGGGCCTTGACGCTAATGGTTCTGGATGGGACCCCCTTGGGAGAAGACTTTCAGGCCGGGCGGTTTAAAATGCCGCCCCCCAAAGAGCTGTTAGTCGAATTAAGGGAGATGCTTTTAAATACCCACTTGTGCCCCGGCTTATTTTTCTCAAACCATGCCTCCAACTATTTGCCTCTAAGAGTACGACTTCCTAAGGACAAGGCCCACGCCATTAGCCTTATCGACAGCGCCTTAAAAGGGGAAATTGCCCTTAAGCCTGAAACCTTGCGTGCCCTTTAGCAAAAAGAATAAAACTTTTTCATACCTTTAACTTACCGGTCTTGAACGCATAGGCTATTACGATTCCGGCAATAAAGGCCACGGCCAGGTTTGTAGCCAGGGTTATTCCTAACATGATTATCACCACAAGTAAGTCCGTTCTTTTATGTCTTTAATCATAAGGGCTAACTGACTTCCGGCAAAAACCAGCAATATACCGAGAACCGAAAGCGGCAGAAGCTAAATTATGGACAAGGCTCCTGCATCAAACAAGAGGGCCAGCATGAGAAAAATTATTCCTATCATAACATTTGAACCGGCAGTCCTGGCCCCGAATCTATAGTGGGCTGCCAGTCCTCCCGTAGGCCTGGACTATTTTACGAAATACTGCACGATATAGCGCCCGGCAACAAATATTATGAGGAGCCCCAGCATTACTTTAATCAGTTTCTGGGGCACAAATTTTTGTAGTCTGGCTCCGCAGTACATCCCCAGAAATCCTCCCGCCCCAAAGAGAAATCCCAGCAGCCAGTCCGGCGCTGTTGACAACCCACTTTTTGCGGGAATCACGCTATAAAAAAACACGCCGGCAATCGAGGTTAAAAAGGTGCCCAGGAGGGCAGCACCGGCTACAGTATAGACCGGGAGGTGAAAAACAGCCACGCAAAAAGGTGCAATGATAGCGCCGCCACCTATTCCATAAGTTCCCCCTATTATCCCCACCATAAAAGCCAGCATAAACATGGCCGGGGTACTAAAGGAGAATCGCTGGTCCCAAAATTCGTATTCCACCCTGGATAAAGAAAATGATATTGTTTTTACCACCGCCTCGGGAGGAAGACCGGCTGATACGCGTGCTGCTTGCTTGTCCTTAAGCCTTTTAACCTGTTCCTTGAACTTTTCATCCAGCGCCTTCATTTGTGTTTTGCTTCTCTGGCTGCGGGCCGTTAACTCATAAAGGAGGCGCGCCCCGATGTACAGCAGCACGCAGCCAACAAATAGTTTAAAGTCACGCGGATCCGGCAGGTATATAACTCTTAAGTAATAACCGATAAATACCCCGGGCAGTGTCCCCACAATCACTATCCAGGTAAGGGGCCATGCCATTCGGCCTTCTCTAAGGTAGCGATAGACGCCGCTCGGGATGGCCACTATGTTGTAGACAAAATTGGTGGCGCTTACCGCCGGTGTCGTAAAATGTAAAAAGCTGACCTGGAATGGCAAGAGTAGAAAAGCACCGGAAACGCCGCCCATAGAGGTAAAAAAGGACACCAGAAAAGCTACCAATGGCGGCAAGAATACCCAGGTTTTTACACCAGAGACGGGAAAGTACATATAGAGAGCATCCATAACCCCTCCTATTTCCTTATTTCGTGTTTTTCATATAACTTTTGACATTATCATTCTTTCTCCTTTTCCCACCGGCCACCCACTCCATGCACGCCCAATCCGCCGGACCGGAATTGATCTATAATAATCTGATAGAACCGCCCTTGCTGTTCGGGCGTAAGCAGCATTTTTTCTTCTAAGATGTGGTCTATTACCTCCTCTTCCAGCTTGATCTGTAGGGCTGTAATCTCTTCCATCTGCTTTGTAATAGCCTGTTTATCCGTCCTATCAGAAAAGAGGAGATCGGCCAGAATACGCCTCTTACTGCGCAGCTCTCTTCTAATCTGAGCCACCTTTGGCAACAAAACTTCCCTGATTGCCTCCAATTTTTTCTTCTGGTCCTCGGTTAAAGAAGGGATCAGGTCCAGGTATCCCCTAATCCTTTGGGGAGAAGGGTTGGCCCTTTTAGCTAAATAGAGATAGAGCCCCACAGAACAGATACCTGCGAAAAAACCTATGAAAAATGAGCCTACTGTCAATTTAAACCTCCTACTTAACCTTGTCTAAAAACATTGGGTAAAGCACCCGACCAAATGATTCCGGCGGGAAATCATTAAAGACATCCAGGGAAAATGTATGGGCCTTGCCCGGTTTCAACCGAACACCAAACAAGTCTTTTAATGTGTCCCAAATGGATTGGGCAACCTTATTTAACCTAGTAAAAGGACTCTCTTTTTGTGGTACGAGCTTAGTATGGAGGGTATCCCAAAAATCGGCAGACGGTTCTATAGCAGGTATCTGGCCCATTAAATTCCAGACTGCTCGCATCTCTTCAAACTCTAGCATGCATTTTTGACACTTCTCTAAATGCTCCCTAAGCTTTACTTCCTCCTCTATACTTAATTCATGGTCCATAAGGGCAGATAATTTACTTCCCATATTTTGACAATCCATCATTTAGTCCTCCATATCTCGTTAAGCGCCTTTCTAAGATTCTGTTTGGCCCTAAAGACTAAGGACTCCACAGCCGAAACCGTAGAGCCTATTATTTCTGAAATCTGTTTATAGCTCTTATCTTCATATCGATGCAGCAAGAAAGCAACGCGCTGTTTTTCTGGCAACGCACCAATGGCATCTAGGATAGCCATGCTTAATTCCCTGCTTTCCAGGATAGAACCGGGATTACTTTTCTCTAATAAATGGCTGGGCGTCAATGGGTTTGTTTCCGAATGATTTGGATCAGTTAACGATATGGCAGGGGGATCCTTGCTTCTTAGTTCATTCAGGCACAAATTGGTTGCAATCTTAAAAAGCCAGGTGGAAAATTTGGCCTTAGGTTTATAGTAGGGTGCCGATTTGTGCACCCTCAAAAAGACCTCCTGAGTTATGTCCTCGGCTAAGAGTCGGTCTCCAGTGTATCGATAAATGAAATTTAGCAAACCCTTCTGATGCCTTTCCACCAATCGCCTGAAGGCCAGAAGATCACCATGGGCGATTCTTTTCATTAAGATGACATCGGAATCCATGACCTGATTATATACTTTATCCTATTACATTAAACACAGAAATCGAGGGAAACTTGCGGCTAGTTAAGAAATTTTGGGAGTATATCGAGACCCTGAACTATTGGTAGTCACATAGTCATCTAAATCTTTCATCTGCTTTCACCTTATGTATCTTATTTGTTTTTCCAGAAAGCCAGCCTATTCGCCCGGCTTTTTGTTTGTCGAATTCCGGAACATAAGGTTTTATGTCCAGCAGTGGTGTGCCATCCACAACATCCACATCTTCGACTTGAAGCGTCCGCCCTTCAACTTTTACCAGTCTGACTACAGATATTCCTATAGGATTTGGGCGCCGGGGTGCCCTGGTAGCAAATACACCGTGCAGATGGTCGTCCATAAATGGCTTAACCTGTAAGGAATAACCTTCTGAAAGATGAAAATGATAAATTAAAATAATGTGTGAAAATCCTTCGATATCTCTAAGGCCATCAACATATTCCGGTTCTATCTCTATTGTTCCGGTGATACCTCTGGCGGCGGTTGGCTGTATGGGCATTCCTTTGATATCTTTAAAGGGAGAACGGATTATGCCTATCGGCCTAAGTATTATCTTTTTCATAATTCCCCTATACTATCCATGAGTTTTCCAATAACGATCGTTCCTGCTCAAAACGTAATAACCTTGTCGGCGTCCCTGGCCAATTCATATAGGTCGTCCATCCAGGCAATCGGGCAGGTACTCGATCCCACGAGACCGTGGGATTTCATACAAACCCCTCAGACGTAAAAATCTCCCTGGAACTGGTTAACTTGCTCCATAACATTGAATTCTTCGGTGCCGCTTTTTTCAAAACATACCCCTTTCCCGAGCATAAACACACCGACATCGTCACCCTTTTTGACCCCCACATTGGCCAACCTCAGGGCATTATATATTGTCTCTCCATCGTCCGTAGTAATAATAAATAGAATTTTCATCCCCTATCCCTCCTTTCGCTATAGACATCGCATCTGGATTTATCTTGTAATGCGCATCATCATATCAGAAAAGTCAGCAGATTAGTAAAAAAATTCTTGACATGATTGGTTATTTGGCTATATTACCAAATAACCAATATTAAGAGTAGCTACCTACGGAGGATAGCCCCATGTCAACGGCAAAGAAGGGAAAGATCAGCACACGGACGCAGGCCCGGTTAGAAGCCCGCGCGAAGATAATTAAAGCCCTGGCTCATCCCAGCCGCCTGTTCATCGTCGAAGAACTATCCAAGGGAGCCCGATGCGTGAATGAACTCACGGAAATGATCGGCGTCGATGTTTCGACGGTCTCCAGGCATCTCTCTGTGCTAAAGGCTGCCGGTATAGTTCAGGACAATAAACACGGAACTCAGATTTACTATATACTGCGGATACCCTGCATCCTTAATTTTTTTGACTGTATCGAGTCCGTATTAGTAGCTAATGCCCAAGCCCATATGAAGCTGCTGAAGACCAGGCGCGCCTAAAGAATTTTTAAAAATCATCTCCCGCGTTAGCTTAATCAAGAGAGGTACCCCGAATTGAAACAGTGGCAAGCTATAAGCCTTATGGTCGGCATTTTTCTCGCGGCATATTTCATCCCCTTTGCTCACCCTATCGTACGGCAGTCCGGCCTGGAAGCCTTTATGATGCTCCAGGAATATGCCCGGGAACATGTGCTTCTCTGTCTGGTTCCGGCCTTCTTCATTGCCGGGGCCATCGCTGTCTTTATCAGCCAGGCCAGTGTTATAAAATACTTTGGTGGCCAGGCCAAAAAGTGGCTGGCCTATTCCGTAGCCTCGGTATCCGGATCCATCCTGGCCGTCTGCTCCTGTACGATACTGCCTCTCTTTGCCGGTATCTACGCGCGCGGGGCCGGCATTGGCCCGGCCACGGCCTTCCTCTACGCCGGGCCAGCCATTAATGTGCTGGCCATCATCCTCACCGCGCGAGTGCTGGGCATAGAACTTGGTGTGGCCCGCGCTGTTAGCGCCGTTGGTTTCAGTATCGTCATCGGTCTTTTGATGCACCTGGCCTTTCTGAAAGAAGAACGGGAAAAGGCCAAGAAGGCCGCGGCCATATTGCTGCCTGAGGAAGAACAGGGCAAGCCACTTTGGAAGATGATTATTTACTTTACTCTAATGATCGGCTTTTTGGTCTTTGCCAACTGGGGCAAGCCAGGTGATGTTAAAATTACCTTAAATAATGGAACTGTGCTGGAGGGAGTTCTCTCTGGTGAAACGCTGACCGAATACCACTTTAAGGAAATTGACGGCAACGCAATCCAGGTTATTCCAAAGGATAATATCTCTTCCCTGGATTATGCCCCCTCGTTTTATACCGGCATTTATACAGCTCGCTTTTATATTGCAGGGGCCGTGCTTCTTGGACTCCTCGGGGTACTTTCCCTCTGGTTCAAACCGGCGGAACTGAGGGAGTGGGGAGCGTCAACCTGGAGCTATGCCAGGATGATCTTGCCTCTTCTTTTCCTTGGTGTACTGGCAGCGGGGTTTCTCCTCGGACGACCGGGACATACAGCCCTTATTCCGGAAAGGTGGATAGCAACCAGTGTGGGCGGAAACTCCTGGTTCTCGAATGCCTTTGCCAGTGTAGCCGGGGCGTTTATGTATTTTGCCACGCTGACTGAGGTTCCAATTTTACAGGGCTTACTCGGTGCCGGAATGGGGAAAGGCCCAGCCCTGGCGTTACTCCTGGCCGGACCAGCTCTAAGCCTGCCCAGCATGCTGGTCATTCGCCAAGTTATGGGCACCAAAAAAACTATGCTTTTTATTACCCTGGTCTGTGTTATGGCTACAGTTGCCGGTAAGATTTTTGGTACGTTCTGGGGATAATTGGTAATGTCAAAAGTTTCATGAAAAACAACCACAGAGTGCACGGAGAAAACTAAAGATTATTCAAGAAAACAAAAGAAAACGGTAGAATCAGTTGATTGTTGTCATATGAAAATATTGCTACAATTGACTACTAACAACGGACTATGGCCTACTGACATTACTAAGAAAGCAGTTTCTGAGACGATTGAGAAAAGGGCGAGAAGATTTGGAGGCCACAGAGGGGAGAAAATAAATCTTATCTTAAGAGCCTCTTGCAAAACTGTTTGTCATCCCCGAATGTTTCTATCGGGGATATGGTT
>JASEGX010000078.1 GCA_030017815.1 Thermodesulfobacteriota bacterium
AATTAGGACATTTCTACTTTGGCTAATTAGGACATTATCATTTTGGTATTACAGCTAAAAGATTTCGGACTTGTCCTTTTTATGGAACCCGATGTTCCTGAGTGAGATCGGCTGGAGGAGAGAAAAACGTTGGGGATGAGCGGGTAGGCATTCGGCCTGCCGCAGGCAGGGGAGGGGCGTGTCCGGGATGAAAACTAATCAGTGGAGGTAGAGGCCGGGACGTCTGAGACCGGCTTTTTTTGGTATATGGCGACGGCTCGTTGGTGGGCTTCAAGGGTGCTCGAGAAATGATGCGAACCGTCGTTTTTGGACACAAAATACAAAACCCTTTTTTTTACAGGATTAAGGGCTGCTTTAATTGCCGCTTCTCCCGGGCAGGCTATGGGGCCCGGCGGTAATCCTTTGATTATGTATGTATTGTAAGGGGTTGGTGTCCGTAGATCCTTTCTGGTGAGGTTGCCGTTAAAATCGCGTATCCCATAAATAACCGTCGGATCTGCCTGCAAGGGCATGCCGCGACGCAACCGGTTATGGAAGACAGCCGAAATAAGTCTCCTCTCGCCTGGGGCACCGGTTTCCTTCTCAATAATGGAGGCCAGCGTTACAACCTCACGCATGGACAGACCTTGCCCTTTAGCCTCTTCCGCATATTTCTGTGAGTATATCTTCTTAAACCGGGCTGTCATCTTACGAAGGACGTCTTCCGTTTGCATATCCCTCCAAAATTCATAGGTATCCGGAAAAAGATAACCCTCAAGACTTGGCCCCTCAAATCCAAAGGATGATATAATATCCTGGTCAAAGGCCCTGGCCAGGAATTCTTGTTTTTTTACCAGCCCTTCTTTAGCGAGCGTGTCGGCAATCTGATAGATGTTGTAGCCTTCGGGGATAGTGACCATATGCTGAATAACCCAGCCATTAACTAATTTATTGAGCACTTCCCGGGGGAGCATAGATGGGCTTAGTTCATATTCTCCGGCCTTTACCTGGTTGACTGACCCGGTAAGTTTTGCCAATAGGGCAAATTTAAAACTGCTTTTAATAATGCCTTTGTCTTCCAATTGACGGGAAATAGTCAGAAATTTAGTCTTCGGTTGGATATAGATAACCTTTGACTTCGCATGCCTTTCCGGCGGGATATAGAGAAAAGTGAAACCCTGATAGGCGAGAAAAAGTACAACATATACACCCACCAGCACCCGCCACCTAAAACATTTTCTAATGCTGTCAGGTATCCTTATCATCTACTGTCCAAGAAACCCTGGAGGATATAGGCTGCGGCCAGATGATTAACCACTTTTTTGCGTTTGGCACGGCTGGCATCACCCGCAAGCAATGTTCTTGTAACCGCCACTGTGGAAAAACGCTCATCCCAGGTGTGGATAGGCTGCGGAATAGCCGATTTTAACTTTTCTGCAAATTCTAGAACCAAAACCGCCGCCTGTCCAAGGCTCCCGTCCGTTTTTTTGGGGAGCCCTACGACCACTTCTGTGACGTTTAACTCGCCAATAAGCCTTTCCAGGGCATCTATATCTTCCTCTTCGGTCTTCCTGGGTAAGGTCTTTAGCGGTTGAGCGGTAATGCCCAGTTCATCACTTACGGCGATACCTATGGTCTTTGTACCTATGTCCAGACACATAATGCGCATGATTACCGGCTCCAATAAACCCTTATAGTCTTTTCGGCATCGCCGTACTGGAAGGAAAATTCGCCCTGATAGGCCCGGGATAGGGCCTCCCCGATACGGCGGGCCATATGCACTCCGGTTGTCGTAATCAGGGTGTGGTCGTCTTCATCAACAATGGACATAATCTTTTCCATGGGGTGTTCTCCCTTCTCCAACCCCTCTTCATTATGGATGAGGTTCAGCAGTTCTTCACGGTGTTGTTTGAAAAAATTACCTTTGATCTCCACATACCCTGCCGGGTAGTTATCAGCGATACGCTGACAAGCAGGGCAGACCACCCTATTGGCTTCCTTCGGCGGTTTTTCCCATGACCAACGCCCGTCCTGAAAAAGGGAACCACATTCAGTACATACAGTCGGCTCCGGCCACTTGCCCCATTCTTTGTAAGTGTCGTGTCGTTTTTCCTGGATCAACTTGTCTCTTCTACCGTATTGGCTTTTATCCATGGCAATCCTCCGTTTTCATGCCCTTACTGTTTTCTTCTAAATGGTGTCCTGCGGGATTTATCCGGTATTTTTGTTTATAGTATAACATAGCTGCTTAAGAAGCCGAAACCCCCGTGGTTAATTTTCTCGTGCCCCGGCGATGAATTCTTCGGTCATCCGGTATGCCTCGTCATCAGTGAACTGTCTGGGAGGATGTTTCATAAAGTATGCAGAAGGAGAATACAGAACACCCCCCCGGCCTCTATCCAGAGCCAGCTTGCAGCACCGGATGGCATCAATGGCCACCCCTGCGGAGTTCGGGGAATCCTCAACCGAAAGTCGCAGTTCGAGGTTCAGGGGGACGTCGCCGAAAAGTCTGCCCTCAATTCGGATAAAACAGACCTTGTTGTCTTTCTGCCAGGCCACATAATCACTGGGGCCGATATGTATATCTTCGGCCTCAAGCCTTTCGGCCAGGACTGACTGGACGGCCTCTGTCTTTGATACCTTTTTAGAGATAAGCCTGCTTCTGTTGAGCATGTTGAGGAAATCGGTGTTGCCGCCGGTATTCAACTGATAGGTCCTTTCGAGCTTTACTCCCCTTTTTTTGAATAAATCGGCCAGCGTTCTATGGATGATGGTAGCGCCAAGCTGGGATTTTATATCATCACCTATCAGCGGTATGCCTTTCTCTTTAAATCTATCCGCCCATTTCGGATCGCTGGCTATGAAAACCGGCATACAATTAATAAGGGCCACCCCTGCCCCAAGGGCGCATTCAGCATAGAACCTCACCGCCTGTTCAGAGCCTACCGGGAGGTAATTTAACAGCATCTCTGCCCTTGATTCTTTCAATACCTTAATTATATCTTCCTTCGACGCCTCTTTTTCGTCACTAAGGACGAATGTATATTTGTCATCATAATTCTTCATGTGTTCGGAAAAACCGTCGAGTATCTTTCCCATTCTCACCCGGATGTTTGTTACGGGTATATCTCTACATAATACGGTCGTGCAGTTTGGAAGTTCAAAGATAGCATCGGATACATCCTTCCCGACCTTCCTTTTATCAATATCAAAGGCTGCTACCACTTCAATATCAGATGGCTTGTATCCTCCAATGTCACAATGCATCAATCCGGTAACCTTTTTACTCTCCTTGTTTCTATAATAGTAGGCAATACCCTGGATCAATGAACTCGCACAGTTACCAAGCCCCGAGATTGCTATCCTGATCTTCTCCATGAACTATCTCCCATACCTTAAAACTTCGCAGGCGTCAATTTGACGGCTTCGTAAAAAGCAAAAGCTTACCGCAGAGGCCGCCGAGAACGCTGAGATAACATATTGAATAGTCATTCGACCCGGCTCATGACCGTGAGCCAGCCGAACGGTTTACAGCTTTTCTCTAAGAACTCTGTGTGCTCAGCGGTGAAAAAGCTTTTCTACGAATTCATCAAATATGGAACGGCATCATTCTAATATGTCATCATAGCACACTACTTTTCAATTAACTATCGAATAAGGTTAACCGGTTATGCAAACATATCAAGGACATGCGCATAGGTTTTTCCCCTTGCCGGGGGGCCGCACGCTTGATATAGTCAGATAACCACGCACATTTCTTATATCATAATTTAGAGATAGTTATGGAGAAAACCATAAGATTGGGCATCAGTGCCTGTTTGCTGGGAAGTAAGGTCCGTTTTGACGGTGGGCATAAATGGGACCGGTTTATTACCGATACCCTGGGCCGTTACGTGGAATATAGGCCGGTATGCCCGGAGGTGGAATGCGGTTTGGGTGTTCCCCGGGAGCCCTTGCGCCTGATGGGAGACCCGAATTCTCCCCGTCTGGTGAAGGTGCATACCGCTCAGGAGCATACGAAGCGCATGGCCCGCTGGGTGCGTAAGCGCGTGGTTGAACTGGCGAAAGAAGATCTATGGGGTTTTATCTTTAAGGCCAAGTCGCCCAGTTGCGGCGTGAAGCGGATTAAGGTCTTTAATGAAGAGGGGGCGCGGACAAAAAACGGGGTGGGAATGTTTGCCCGGGCATTTATGGAACATTTCCCGCTCTGTCCGGTGGAAGACGAAGACCGGCTTCATGATCCTGCCATTCGGGAAAACTTCATGGAACGCATCTTTGTCTGCAAAAGGTGGCGCGAGATTCTTGCACAAAAGATGAGCCGGGATAATCTGGCAGATTTCCATAACAGGCACGAGCTGCTTATCCTTGCCCACAGTGTAAGGCACTCCGGTATGATGAAAAAAATGGTAGCCAGGGCCCAAAAGAACCCGGTCAAGGAACTGTATGCGCAATACCAGAACCTTTTATTGGAAGCCCTGCGGTTGAAAGTGACGCCGAGGAAAAATGCCGGCATCCTGCAGCATATTGTGGGGTGTCTTAAAAAGCAGCTTTCCCCGGATGAAAGAAAAGAGCTGCTGGAGGTCATCAATTCTTATCGCCAGGGCGACCTGCCCCTTATTGTGCCCATTACGCTACTGAATCATTACGTACATAGATACGATCTTCCTTACCTGAGAGAACAGTACTATCTGTATCCTCACCCTATAGAACTCCAATTAAGAAACCATGTTTAGGGGAAGAACTAACACCGTTCCCATCGGTTGCGGTGGCGGAACGCCATCCGCACGGGTGAGCATTGCATAGCGAGCGCATTCCCAGCTGATTGCAGCGGGGTTAGCGAGCGAATACGATGCATTTTACCTTGCATACGGAGATTCCCCGCAGCTTGCTGCGGGGAGCTTCAATCGTTAGGCGCTTTTTTGATTTTTATAGTGTGAAGCATACCAATCTATAACATGTCTGATCATCTTTTGATACGAGGTGTGCTGTTTCTTTGCTTCTTTTTTAAAAAAATCAATGCTCGATTTTTTCAGGGCAATCGTTACCTTCACATTTTCCTCTTTCAAGACCAACTGGTCCGGCGGCGGAAGAAAATCCTTAACAACTCTTAACTCTCCCAGCGGTTCATTCGTGTACTTTATTTTGCTCTTCATATATCTGCCTCCCTTTCCTCCAATATCCAGCCCCATAAATGCGGATAACATTGCCTCGGTACGTAAACCTCACGGTCATTATGCCTCCACCGACACGGCCAATGCAGTAAAACCGTTCCTCCTCTGTACTATGATGCATATCTTCGACTATGATACGGTGAGCATCAAGAAAAACATGCTGGGCTAACGAAAAAGAGACACCATGCTTAGCCTGATTCTCTTTATCTTTTTTCTCGTCCCATTCAAGGCTGGGTTTGATCATGACCATACTATACTAAAAATATGGTGAGATTAGCAATATAATTTTATGGCAATATATATGTATTATATTTGCGCCTGACGTTTGAATTCAGCGGACGGCAGGGAGCGGTAACCCGGAGTGCAAAGCTATGAGCCAAGCCTGCCCCGGAGTTGATCCGGGAAACAGACAAAATCGTCAGGATGAACGATTTTGAACAGATTTTACAACGTAAGAGACAACGTTATCGGTCGCCTATCCAGTGGTACGCATTCATGTGCATCCGATGGTTATCTGTTCATTATTGCGTGGCTTTGGCGCGTTCCTCCTGTATCATCTGAGCCAGTGATTCGACCTCTTTCAAGCTCAATCCAAGTCCCTTTGCCACACGGCTGCCATAGTCGGGATCAGCTTTATAGAAAATAGCTGTCTGGCGTAACTGGATGCGCTTCTGTGCGTTGCCAAGGTGGGAGACAATGTTTCCAATGAGGTTGGCGCGGTCGCTTTCAGTCATTACCTTCCGGTAGAGATCTCCAGCCTGCACAAAATCATCATTCGGATGAATGTACTGTTGGCGTGCAGCTTGCCCCGAAACTGTAATGGCCGGCGACTCTGTCTCGGGATCAGGCGCAGGGCCTCCGAAACTGTTCGGATAGTAGTTTGGATAACCGCCGGCGGTAGCTCCGGAACTCATGAAACCGTCACGCTGATAGTTGTTGGCGGCGACGGCTTTTGGCGCATTGACCGGAAGAAGATGGTAGTTGGGTCCAAGCCTGTGCCGATGGGTATCGTGATAACTGAACAGACGCCCCTGTAACATTTTATCGGGGGATGGGCCGATTCCAGACACAAAGTTGCCTGGCGAGAATGCGGCTTGTTCCACCTCGGCAAAGTAATTCTCCGGATTACGATTTAGCACCATGCGGCCTACAGGTATGGGCGGGAAGTCGGCATGAGGCCAAACCTTTGTAATGTCAAAGGGATCGAAGCGATATTTTTCAGCCTGCTCAGACGTCATAATCTGAACCTCCAGCCTCCAGGACGGATATTCGCCCCGCTTTATCGCGTCAAAGAGATCGCGGGTGGCGTGGTCCGGGTCTGTGCTTTTCATCCGGTCAGCCTCTTCACGCGTAAGATTCTGAATGCCCTGCTCGGTCTTAAAATGGTACTGCACCCAAAAGTATTCGCCTTTATCATTGTACCACATAAAGGTGTGACTGCTGTACCCGTTCATGTGCCGGAAGTTCCTGGGTGTGCCCCTGTCTGAAAAAAGTATGGTAACCTGATGTATGGATTCCGGTGTAAGTGAAAGGAAGTCCCAGAACATATCCGGGTCCTTAAGATTGGTGACCGGGTGTCTCTTTTGAGTATGAATGAAGTCAGGGAATTTAAGAGGGTCCCGAATGAAAAATACAGGCGTGTTATTCCCTACCATGTCATAGTTTCCATCTTCAGTATAAAACTTAACCGCAAAGCCGCGCGGGTCTCGCTCTGCATCAGCGGAACCCTTTTCGCCGCCAACGGTAGAGAAACGCGCAAAAAGATCGGTTCGTTTCCCAACCTTTGAGAGAAACTTGGCTCTGGTATACCTCGTTACATCGTTAGTAACCTCGAAATATCCATGAGCGCCTGCTCCTTTAGCATGAACAACACGCTCAGGAATGCGTTCGCGATCGAAATGAGCCAGCTTTTCGAGCAGATGAACGTCTTGAATCAGGACAGGACCCGGGTTACCCGCAGTCATACTGTTTTGATCGTTATAGACCGGAGCTCCAAAATTGCTTGTCAGTATCTTTTTATCTTCTGCCATTTGAAACCTCCTCTCATACTTGCGTGGGTATATGGGATTGAACTATTCGGCATTGCTGCCCTTTACTTATTTAAAATTGTACCGCACTAAATATTATAGTGCAACTCTATGATTAAACAGATAACGCTTCGGCTCACTTACCGGGGCAACCAGCTTTGCGGGAAAAAATGGCAACACGTTGTTTCTTGCGTTGCATAACCTATTCATTCTTTTTCATTTTCTCAATGATACGGGTTGTCGCACCGTAATTATGATGGAGAACGCTTGGGGCACCTAAGCGGGCTCGGCGTGGCATGGAGGCTGCTATAGAATTTATTTCCTTCTTCCAAACATTTTGCAACGTTAGTCCCCGCCTATGCTCTGTGAAGCGCCCCGTGCGGACCCTCATGCTAGGTGGTGTGGGGAGGGGAGTTAAAGCCTCCCCCTTACCCGATTGGGCATTTTTTTCTTGTATTAATCTGCCATATTTACTATATTCCTTGCGTATGAGCAAGTATTTTACCACTGATGAAGCGGCTACATACCTGGGTGTTACGCCTTCCAGGATTCGGCAGTACATCGCTGAAGAGCGATTGCTCTCCAAGAAGTATGGCCGAGATCACATGATTAAGGAGCGCGATCTTGAATATTTCTCACTCAACGGAAAGAAAAAGCGCGGCAGGCCATCAAAGACTAGCAAATAACCCTTGCGCTTGCGTTAGGAATATATTAGGCTCTCTCACATGAACAATACAAACAAGGCACCCCTTCGGGATCATGTAACAGCGTGGCCAACCAATGACAATCGGGTTGTGGTCCTTAACGGGGACGCACGTGAACTCATTCGATCAATCCCGGACAACTCCGTGCAATGCGCTGTAACGTCACCACCTTATTGG
Source organism: Thermodesulfobacteriota bacterium (assembly GCA_030017815.1). GTDB lineage: Bacteria > Desulfobacterota > QYQD01 > QYQD01 > QYQD01 > QYQD01. Next base: position 8,059 of record JASEGX010000078.1, read on the forward strand.
GGGGTTCGTGACTATGGTGTAGCTGATCAGATTGGTGCCGAGCCTGACCTAATGGAGTATGTAAATGATCTCGTGAACGTGTTTCGCGAAGTCCGCCGCGTACTCACACCGGATGGTACTTTTTGGCTGAATATTGGAAATACATATTCGTCTGGAGGGCGCAAATGGCGCGGTGCTGACGATAAAAATAAGGGTCGAGCGATGTCCTATAGGCCTCCGACGCCCGAGGGGCTTAAAAAAAAGGATCTCATTGGCGTTGCCTGGCTCCTTGCTTTGGCATGTCAGAGAGATGGTTGGTATCTGCGAAACGATATAATTTGGTATAAACCGAACTGCCAACCGGAAAGCGTGAAGGACAGGCTAACTGTTGCCCACGAATATCTATTTCTTTTCTCCAAATCAGAAAGATATTACTTCGATCAAGATGCGATAAAACAACAAACATCCAATGGTAACGGACTAAAGAACCGGCGCACAGTATGGTCAATCAATACAGAGCCCTGCCCAGAAGCGCATTTCGCAGTATTTCCTAGGGAATTGATTCGACCTTGCATTATGGCAGGCAGCCGCCCGAACGATGTGATATTTGATCCTTTCTACGGTGCGGGCACCACAGGAATCGTGGCAAAAGAACTGGATCGTAGATGCATTGGAATTGAGTTGAACCCAGAATTCATCGACATTGCACGAAAACGGACAGCAGAAACTCAGGGGTCCCTCATTTTTGAGGGATAAGAAACTCCCAGATCGCATGCACTCTACATAGGTCCTTTCTTAGATTCTTTATTTGAAGCTTACGCTCCGTCCCGCCGTCGAAATACAGGTCGAAAAGCTTGTGCCCATCTGCATCAGAAACATAACAGTACCCCGGCTTTGGGGTTTGCTTGCTATCTAACTTCATCTCAAGAATCCCGGAACTGGCAAGCGCCAATAATTTCTTCGGAATTTCGACGAGTTCGTATTTCCAGCGAGGCCCCTTTTGTAGCGAACGAAGGGACAATATCCGATCGTAACTTTTCATATGTTCAAAGAACTGCTGCCGGAGCCCTTCTAGTTGCGCAGGCTTGTTGCTCCACTGCCCTTTACCAAGTTCCATGAATTTGCTCACCCAGAGCAAGTGTTCCTTTATTCCCTTATCCGCTTGTGTTTTCAGTGAAATTTTTACGCCATCAATCGTAACATCATGGCCGGGGTGGCCCTTAGGGGCCAAAACGGCTTTTCGACCGGAGATTTTGAATACCTCTACCAAGACGTATTCAAACTTGTCTTTACTAAAAGGCTCAGCGGAAAAACTATGATGAACGCGCATGGCGTCACCAAAGTTGCGTAGCACGGTCTCGTCAAATATGTCTGACTCCGTGACCGTATACCTGTGATCTGTACCAAACACCTCAACTACCCGTTGAATCCAATGTAGCTGCCCAAGGGTCAGATCCGGCATAGCTTCTATAAGTGCCTGGACGAGACGCAGCTTTTCGTCAGTCATGCTTTCTCCGTATTAGATGCCCAACGCCCGGGCTAACAGGTGTGCGGGTGTTTTATCCGCACATCCAATTCAGCCCGTTGTTATGACTTGATTAGGTTCTGTTAGCTCGAACCCTATATACTCGAAGGAAAGCTCCTTGGGCTCAAGGTTGTTGTATTCTGTCCAATATAAAAACCTATACACTTTTTCCGTGAAATCATCTTGATGTGTCGTCTTGCCATAGCGGTCTAAAAGCTGCACTCTTTTGGTTAAGCCATAAGCCTTCATACTCATCAAGTAATCGACATTCATGGTTCCGTTGCCAAAGCGACGCACCAATTCACCCGCTGCACGAGGATAACCATTTGTTTTCAACAAACTGCTTGCGTGATATAAAAAATGGTGATGGTCGAGATGGTAATATCCCCTCTTGACATATTCTGTTAGCAACTCGAATAGATTGAACCCAAAGGTTTCTTTCCCTATTCGCTTTCCTGTCCCTTTGTCACTTTGCTTGTTTTCCCATATGTCGTAGGCGATTATCACTTGCTTATTCAGTTGTTTGTAAATATTCTTGAAATCCATCTCCTCGGAAGGGAGAAAGATATTGTTAATATTCTTGTCCTTTAGTTGAGTCATCTCGAGTTGCAACTCCAATCTCTTGTTTCTCTCGTACATCACGGCAGTTTGTATCGATTTTTCCAAGTAGCTGTGCCAGATTTCAGCCACTACGGAGGGCAGTATTTCGGAATAGTTAGCATCGTTCCACAGCCTACAGTGAAGCGACCTTATGTCTGAGCGCAATCTGGCACGCAATTTCTCATTTTCAACATAAGGCAGGAAGGCGATTCCCTTCTCCGAAAACTGCTCGACTAGAGCAGCATCAATTTCTTTGCCAACCATTTTTGAAGTTATCGAGTTTTCAGAAAAATAGACTATGACTACATCACATGTTGGAATTCCATCTTCGAAAATTACCTTTAGCCAGGATTTACCATCTCTGATTTCTTCGGTATCCATCCAGGGCTCTATCTGGCATCTGCGCAGATCCATATACAATTTTCCGATGAATTTTTCGTCCTTCTTGGAATGCGACAGAAATACGCGGGGTTTATTTAGTTTGTGGTTCATTTTTTAATCTCTT
>JASEGX010000263.1 GCA_030017815.1 Thermodesulfobacteriota bacterium
TGACGAAGGATGCAGCGCAACGCAGCAAATGGATTTTTTACGAAGTCGTCAATTTTTATTAAAGTTACCGGACTGTGCCGCCGATAAGAAAACCATAACATACAGCTTCCTGGGTTGTGCGTGATGTGAGCGTCGGCCGAGTCTAATAACTAAAAAAGTAAAAGCGATCCTCATCTGCGGCAGATGCCCGGTAATGGATGGCAAAACTTAAAAAGAGAGCACTTCGAGCTCGACGGCTCTAAACGGCATTCCGGGATAGACGAAAAGATAAGGTGGTCTGTCAACCTAACTACCTAACCCCGAACCCCCGGAGGGAGGAACCCCTCCGGGGCTTTTTATTTGGCAGATTGATCGGCAGTCTCAGGATTAAAAACCAGGCATTTCAGGATCAAGTCTTCCAGTAAAAGTTTAGGCGTTATCCTGCCGGATTTGAGGGCCATATCGACCCTAAGGAGTTCGGACATACACTGAACAAGGTGCTCAATTTGAAAGCCCCTGGCCTGTTTTAAAAGCAAGAAAAGCGGGTACGGTGAAAGTTTTTCCAGCTCCTTAGGTATCTTGCCTTCTTTCTTAAGCCCCGGCAATCCCTGCTGAATGCCTTGATATGTGACATCCCCTTTTCCCAGAAAATCCAGACTCGTATCCAGCGCCCACCTGGCTAGGAGGAGGCGGCGAATCTGTTTGGTGAGGGCAGCCAGTATCTGGAGCGGTGCATAACCCTGGTCAAGGAGCAGACCCAGGGAAAAAAGGGCCTTCTCGGCATCCCGCTCACCGAATGCCCCGGTCAATTCATAAATCGGCTCTTCCCTTTCCCGTTTCACTACCGCGTCAATATCTTTCAGGGTGATGGTCTTTCTTTCACCGCTGTAACTAACCAGTTTTTCTAATGCGGCGGCCAGAGAAGCCGGATTAAAACCTATCCTCTCGATAAGATCGGATGCCGCGCGCGGCTCCATGGCCTTTCCATGGCGTGTAAGCATCTCCTTTATCAGGTCCTTGAGCACCGTATTCTGACTGCGTTTTGCCGCGGCGGTAATTCCTTTATCAACCGCGAAGCTCACAACCACACCCATCTTTTCTATCAGCCGGTAGAGAGACTTGCGTCTGTCCACAGTGTCTGTAAGTAAGATCAGATGGTTGGAAGCCGGTATGCCTTTGGCCAGGGTCTCTTCCAGAATATCCCCTCCACCTCCGGCGGGGGCTGATTCTTCCTGCCCGGCCTGTATAACGAAGTTGGTCACTTCATTCAGCCAGGTAATATCCTCCCCACTCTTTGGGGCACTGAATATCTTTTCCCACGTACCATCCGGGATCTTCTCCCATCCCCCGTCCCTGACATCCTCAATGGCCAGACCGGATGAGGAAATGGCCTGCACGAGGCTCCGGGCCGCCGCCTGAAGGTCGCCTTTTATAAAGTAATCATGGCTTTTAGCCAAAAGTGGATCGGCCGTACTTTTGGAATGAAAGAGACGGGTGTCCTTTACCACGAAGACCTGCCTCCCGGGGAAAAGAGGCAGGGTCTGCAATTCCTCTACCAGACGATAGACGTCTTCATTAGCTCCGTCTATCACCCGGAGGTTGGTGTTGCGTTTTTTTTCAGGAAGGAGGGCGGCAATAAACTCTTCATAGGCCGACTGGTATAGATACCGTTCACCCCACAGAAGATAAACCGGTGCGATCTGCTCTTTCTCAATCTGCTTTAGTACACTTTTGAATTGTGTTCTATCATAGACAGACATTTTGGACTTTCACCTCGCCACCGTAGGAGTAGCATCCGTCCTCGGCCGACCTATGGCGGCAAGGGAGAGGGAGCATTTTGGAATTTTTACGAGACCGTCAAAATTTAACGCCTACATTCAACCTTGAAGTGCAACAAATGGAGAAGCTACTTCTGACGGTGTTT
>JASEGX010000079.1 GCA_030017815.1 Thermodesulfobacteriota bacterium
AAACCGGACATTTCTATTTTGGTAAAAATAGGACATTTCTAAATTGGCTTGACACACCCATACTTTTTTGTTGCAATTTTACCAAGAATAAGGTTAAATATATTTTTAGGGTTGTAGAGAGATTTTTGTCCGGATGTTGTTTCACTGCCGTGCTTTTTTTAACAATGCAGTCTCCTGTTTTTCTCGGATGGATACTCGAAGCCCGTCTATTAAGAAAGGAGGTGAGATTAAGTGGCTAAAGGACATGTCAAGTGGTTTAATGACAGCAAAGGCTTCGGCTTTATCTCCCAAGAAGACGGAACAGATATTTTCGTGCACTTTTCGGCTATCGCGGGCGACGGATTCAAATCCTTAAAGGAAGGCGAGGAAGTGACCTTCGACGTAGCCGAAGGTAAAAAGGGCCTCCAGGCAGTAAATGTCGTTGTAATGGGGTAAACAAAACATAACCAATATACCAACCAAGAAAGGGAGGCATGGGTACAAAATGCCGGCTTCCCTGTTTGGTAAAGAGAGGATTAATAAATAATGAAAATATACGTTGGTAATTTGTCATACGAAGCTAATGAAAGCGATTTAAAAGAACAATTCAGCGCCTTTGGTGAGGTCGATTCCGTAAGCATTATCAAAGACAAATATTCCGGTCAGTCCCGCGGATTTGCATTCGTCGAGATGTCTGATAATACTGCGGCCCAGGCGGCTATCACTGCCCTGAATGATAAAGAACTCAAGGGGAGAAATATGAGCGTCAACGAGGCCCGTCCCCAGACAGACAGGGGCGCTGGCGGGCGCGGTGGATTCTCGGCCGGGCGAAGAGGTCCGGGCGGAGGCGGCGGCAGAGGTAGAAGCGGAGGCGGCGGCAGAGGATCAGGATCAGGCTCTGGCTACGGAGGGAGAAGATGAGCAAGGTAAAAAAAGGGGATTTTGTAGCCGTGCACTATTTGGGAACCCTTGAAAATGGAGAGCTGTTTGACTCCAGTGAAGGCAGGGATCCTCTGGAATTTCAGGTCGGCGCCGGCACAGTAATAGAAGGATTTGAAAAGGCGGTGCAAGGGCTCTCCGTTGGTGATAAAAAAACCTTCGTCCTGCAACCTGAAGATGCCTATGGCCCCAGGGACGAATCGCTGGTAGTAGATTTTCCGCGGGCATCAGCAGGAAAAGATATCTCGTTAGAGGTCGGGATGGTACTCGGGGTACGCCTGCAAAATGGGCAACAGATACCGGCCAGAGTAACGAATATCGGTGATGATAACATCGCCCTGGACATGAATCCGCCCCTGGCCGGTAAAGTCCTCAACTTCCAGATTGAGGTCGTCCACATAGGCGATGGGCCAAAATTTGAAGGGGCCTGTAGCTGCGGCTGTTCGGACACAAGCTGCTCCGGTTGTTAAGGCCACTATTCACCGCAAAGCGCAAGGTGCGCAAAAATTCTAAATTCGAAGCACGAGACCTGTTCCTGACAGGTTTGATACTCGGATTTCGGATTTTCCATAATTGCGTTCTTTGCGTCTTTGCGGTGAGACATGATAGAGCAGGATGGATATCCGTATCGGCACATCTGGCTGGAACTATCCGCATTGGCGAAAGGTATTCTATCCAGAGCGTATGCCGCAATCAAAATGGCTTGATTTCTATGCCGGACGGTTCACCAGCGTAGAACTGAACGCCAGTTTCTATCGCCAGCCCACCCGCGAGAACTTTGAAAACTGGCGAAAAAAGACCCCGCCCGATTTCCTCTGGTCAGTCAAAGCCAACCGTTATATCACACACATTAAGAAATTGCGCGACACCCGGGACAGCCTGGAGATTTTTTACCGCGCTGTAGAGGGGTTGAGCGGAAAGCTGGGCGTAGTTCTCTTCCAATTGCCGCCCTCGCTCCGTTTTGATGAGAAGATTTTTGCTGATTTTCTGGACGCACAGCCCCCGGGATATAAAATAACCTTTGAATTCAGGCATGCCTCCTGGCTCTGCGAAGAGGTATATAAACTGCTGCACAGAAAAAACGCGGCCTTTTGCATATCAGACACGGCCGGACGCTATCCTTACGCTGAGGTAATAACCGCTGATTTTATCTATATCCGGTTACATGGTTCTCAGGTGCTCTATGGCTCAAATTATACTGAAGATGAACTAATAACCTGGGCGGCCAAGATTAAAGGATGGCAAAAAGACGCCTTTGTTTATTTTGACAATGATTATCAAGGCTATGCCGTACAAAATGCCCTGCGCCTGAAAGAAATGGTCAGTGGTCATTAGTCAATGGTCATCTGGCGGATAAAAAGGCCTAAAAGAACTATGCCTTAATTAGTTTTCACCTGAAAATACCTTTTATCTGTCATTCCGTGCTTGACACGGAATCCAGTCTTTTAGTTCCTGGATTCCTGCTTTCGCAGTAATGATATTTTCATTGTTCTTTGTACCGACCTGTCGGCATGTGTGTTTCATCCGGAAACCCAAAAATTCCGGGTTAGCTGTCAACACTCAGCTATCAGTATTCAGCTTAATGTGTTGTTTGTCTTAGATTTTTGCTGGCGGCTGACAGCTGATCGCTGAGAGCTTGAATCCGGAAACGACGGTTTCCGGATGAACACTAATTAAGGTAGATTATCTCCCCGCTCACTTCCCGCACGGTTATACCTTCTTCCCGCTGCAAGATAATAGCCCCGGTATGATCTATGTCCACGGCCGTAGCCGCAAAGAGAGGTTCATCATAGACATTGGTCCCATATAATACACGTTTCCCCGGGGTGTCGCTGTAAAGCTTCCACTGTTCTATTAAAGGATTGGCCGGCTTCACCGGCTCATAAGAGGCTTCGAGATACCTTTGCTCAAAATGGGCCATCAGCCCTATGTGCCAGCCGATCTTGGTTAAAAGCAGGGCTATAAAGTCTTCAAGAAACAATTCCTTCCCGATGATCTCCCGGAGGGAAATAGCCATAGGCCGCAGGTATTCGGGGAAAGAGGTGTTATTGACATTAACCCCTATCCCGAGCAGGAGGTATTCCTCGCCCAGGGTTCTGGAAGTATAGCCTTGGATCAGAATCCCGGCCAGTTTTTGTCCATGGAAATGGATATCATTTACCCACTTGATGTTAGCCTCGACGCCATAATGCCTTATAGTCTCGCAGCAGGCCACACCCGTGATCAAGGAATAAAATTGGCGATTTTCCGGGAGAAACGCCGGATTCAAGACCAGAGTAAGCCACGCCCCCCCGGAAGGAGCATACCAGGGTCTATCGAAACGTCCTCTGCTCTTCTCCATTTCCCGGGCTATGACTACGCCGCCATCAATAAAGGCCGCCCCTTTTTTCTCTCCCGTCTCTATAAGTTTCCGGGCCTGCCCCATGCCCCTGTCCAGACAGGGATAACAAAAAAACTGCCGTCCGATGTCTGCCCCGCGGCGCATGATAACCCCGGATTCATCTCCCCATTTCGGTCTGCGGGTAAGGACTTCCGCCTCCCGGCATCCCTCAAGCAGCCTGAGGAGCCGTTCTTCCCGGGGATGTTCACGGAGATAAACAGAATCTATGCCCATTCGTTTTGGATCTTTTGTACTATCTTTCGGATATAATTGAGCTTGCCGGGCGGACAGATACCAAGGAGGGGCTCGCCCTGGTTGACGGTGATATTGGGCTGAAAATAGACAGTATGGATAATCCCCGGCTCGCCATTATAAATGAGCGGGGTATCACGTTTCATCAAAGACATTATGAGAATTTCCTCCCCCGGTCTTACCAGGACGGTACCGTGTTTTTTCTTTTCCAGTTTATAGGTTATCTCCGGGGGGAAGAAATACTTAGCCCTCTCCGGGGCATTGAAGGTAATAAGTACCTGTTTGAGTATCTTGTTAATGACTTCATCTTTGGTCATGGGATGACGAATAGACATAAGATACGTGTTGGCCTCAACAAACTGACCGTTCAAATCAACCTGTAACTCACTTATAGTTCCGTTGATATGGGCATGTATAGGAATGCGGTTCCGTTCGCGCTCCAGGACATAAAGAAGCGTGCCAGGAATATGCTGCCACGTTCCTCTGGGGCCCTCTACTTTCATTCCATCGTCTGCCGTGAAACGTACCCAGCCGGTATTAGGGGTCTCAACAACAAAATCTTCATAAGGGTCTTCTCGATAATGGATAATTAGCCGGTCTAAATCTATCTCTGACAAAACATTTCCTCTCTAAGGGCTCGCTCAAAAATAACTTCACATTTTGACGAGCCGATCCATCCCGCATGGCTGCGTTGCTCGTCGGTTAAATAGCCTGCTATTCGCCCTCCTCGCGCCTTGCCATACGGGCGCCTCGACCCCTTAAAATGTAACTTTATTTTTGAGCGAACCCTAACGGTAATAGAGATTGCTGCCACCCATGGTCAGAAGGCATTTATAGAGATTATACCTGAACTCACGCCTGTCCCAGATCCCCTGAACATGGCCCCGCGCCAGGGCCTTTTGAGCGCTATGATAATCAGGCGGAATATCCTCGCCCGTAGTCTCCCGGATAACCCTCGGCCCGGCAAAACCAATCTTGGAAGAACGGATGGCAAACTGATAGGGCGAGCAGCCGAGAAAGCTGGCCACCGGACCTGCGTAGGAATTATTATCATACACCACGATGTAAAGACCGCCGGAGTCGATATATTCACGTACCGCCATGGTGCACTTGGGCATCTGTACCACGCCCACAGTGCCCTCCTGGATACGGATACCTCCCGTAGCGTGGACGTAGGCTAAAAACGGACGTCTCATTATGCGCGCCTTCTCACAGGCCCGGACAAACTTGTCGCCCTCTGCCGCTCCCACCGTACCATTGCGAAAGTCATTAAAGAGCATGGCCACTATAAGGCTTATTCCTTCTACCCGGGCATGGGAGGTAATCATGGCGCTGGTGCGTCCGGTCTTGATGACATCACGGCGTATCTTGTTTTCAAAGCCCTGGTAACCTATAGCATTTATTGAACCTATGTGTCCATTAAACTCATGTATAGACCCCCGGTCAAATAAGTTCTGCAGATACCATTGATATTCAAGAGGAAAATGGTGCCCACAGTTCTGGCAAACACCGCAGAACTCACCATAAAGATCCGGCACCCAGAGATCCAGACAGCCATATTGCCGCGCATTAGGACAGGATACAGTCCGGTCTTCATTGGCTAACGGGCTGACATAGGTATCTCCCCACTCTTCCGTGACCTCTTCGGCGCCGGAGGTAGTTGAAGACGCGGCCATAATCCTGAGCTGTTTCTTGGCGGCAGAGTTGGCAATAAAATCGTAGGCCGATATAAGAGGCGAAGAGATTTTTCTGAGAAAGACAGTTCCTTCTCCCGAGACCTCCTCGATCACCTTTTTAACCTGCTTATGGTGATGCCGGATAAGACCGTAACGGAGGCCATAGTAACTCTTAAGCACCGCATCTTCTGTCTTTTTAAAGACCTTATCCGGCCAGGTTACACTCTCATTGTAAAAGCCCTGCCCCATCTTACGGTATTTTAAGGAACGCAAACGTAAAAGACGTTCCTCTTCTCCCTCCGTCAATTCCCACCGTATGTATATATCAAATTCGTAGTTGCGTTCTGCCGCCTTTTCCTGTTTGATGGCGTAGGCCCGGAAGGTGCGAAAACTCTTCGTCTTAAGAACGACCTCATCCGTCGCCCGGATCATCTCATAACGAAGCTGTCTCAAAAAAGCGAAGTCATCACGCCTGGCTCCTAAAACCGGCTCCTGCACAATACGATCAATCGTTTTCAACGGCAGATTATCCTGGGCCGTAATGGAGAGTTGTTCGGCGCAGAAGGTAAGCAAATCCTTGGGAACCTTTTCCCCTTCTTTAATCTTTCCCTCGATGGCTGCCGCCCCTTCCGGTGAAATAACCGAATAATAGCCGTGTGAAAGCATAAGACGTATATCGCTCATACCTACGGCTTCCGCTCCTCCGGAACCGCCCTCTGAGATGAGTGATACTATAGGCACGCGCAGTTTGGCCAAGGCGTAAAGGTTGCGTGCGATCTGCTGGGCGGCGCCGGGATAATCTTCAATGGGAAAAGCACCCGGAGTAAATACGTAAAAATGTATGGGTATCCCTTCGGTCTCCGCCACTTCCATGTAACGCAGGGCCTTTTCATTGCCCCACGGCCGGGTGCAGCCGCCATTGCGGTATTCTTCGCCATGGCCTTTTTCATGGCCAATGACCATCACCTGGTGGACATAAACGTGGCCCTTAACCCGTCTGGAGATAGTGGCCTTGGCAACAACCATGGAAGGATCGATGTTGCAGTCCTCCATCCCACCCAGTTCAGTGTAACTGTCATAGACATTTTCCAGGATATTTTGCAGTGTAATGCGCTGGGGGTTACGGACGATACGCACTATCTCATCCGGAGTAAGGGATTTTTCTGCCCTATCCTCCAGAAATGAAACAGTCTCTTCCATGGCAGCCAGATCGGCCTCTATAGACCCTTCGGGCCGGTCATAGATTTCTTCCTTCAGTCGCCGGACCTTCTCCATTAAATCGCCTAGATTGCCCCACTCGGCGCCCTCTTTAATGTCTAGGAGATACTGCACATTGAGTTCAATCTGGGAAAGGCGTTTATTAATTTCCGGCGTCATTAGTCTTTAAAGATAAGTAAGTTATCAATATTTTCTTTAAGATATTCAAGGTTGGTTATTATCGGTTCTTCACGGCTGTTCTGGCCTTCGATTTTGACCTCCGACAGGAAAGTCCGACCTCTCTCTTTGGCCTCTGCCAAGTTTTCTCCCCACATAATAGCCAAAGCCAGATTAGGGTCATATTCACTGGGAATATCATAGGCCTCCGGGTGAGGCACATGCGAATAAATACTTAGCCAGGGATAGACAGGGGTTTCAAGGCCGGTAATCGTCCCGATCCAGGGAGTAAACCCTCTTTTCGTATCCTCGGCCACGACGCGAAACTCAATAGCCACCCCCGTAAAAGATATATCCTTTTGCCTGTATCCCAGCCGTTCACCGAGGGCCAGACGGATCTGTTCCTCGATGAGATTGGGCGGACTATCATGGCCACGAATACGCGATGTCTTGGCCGAGACATCGTTTTCCACCTGTATCCGGGTATTAACCTCCAGCAAATAGGGATGCCCTTCCCTGGTCACAATCCACTCCCAGGTGCCCACGTTATCGTATTTGACATGGGCTGCCAGCTTAAGCGAATAACCGATTATTTCGTCAAGAATCCGCTGGGGATTAAACTGATAACCGGAAGGATTCTCCAGATCAAACCCCGGAGACACCTCGATACGCTTCTGCCTCCCCAGGCTCTGGATGGTGCAATTTCTGGTGCCAAAATGTACTATCTCCCGATGCCTGCTGCAAACCAGTTGCACTTCCAGGTGGTTGTAATCATTAATACATTGTTCGATCAGCACCCCTTCGTCACCAAACTGCCTCTTGGCATAATTCTTTATTCGACGATAGACCTGCCGGAACTGGTCGATATGGGTTACCTGCTCAATACCCATGCCGCCGCCGCCGGCCGAGGCCTTGACCAGGATGGACGGATTCTTTATCCCTTTTTCTTCCTGAATATAGAAGAGTTCCTCGGCCAGCCCCTCAGCCTCGATCTCATTATAAATAGGCGCGTCCGATCCCGGAATAGTCGGTATCTTCAAGGCGTTGGCTATGGCCTTAGTATTAATCTTACTGCCTAAGCCCTTGATAACCTCCCAGCTTGGCCCGATAAAGGTCAGGCTACGCTCTCTGGTTTGAACCCGGCGGGCAAAACGGTGGTCTTCGGCAAAAAAACCATAGCCCGGATGGACGGCCGTGCAACCGGTATGATCTGCCACGGCCAGAATATCATTCGGATCACGATAACTGGACACCCGCCAGGCATTGCGCCTATTGCTCCGGCTGTCACGATTCAACTTCACATGCAGAGAACTTTCGTCCTCCTGCGTATAGACGACCACGTAATCCAGCCCCAGATTTTTACAGGCATTCATTATTCGAATGGCTATCTCGCCGCGATTGGCGATAAGTATTTTATCTTCCAAAAGCTAAAGTCCCACCTGCTAACTTGATAATTTTCTGTGTATCCCGTCCGGCAATGCCTTCACCGTTACCGCATACGATGTGTCCGGGATTATAACTACGCCTGTTTCAAAATGCAAGAAACCCGCTCATAATGACGGGTGTTCGGCACTCATAACCCATTTCCCCGGCAACCGTCAATTTCTTTCTCTCTTAATGCCTAATATAGATAATAAAAACAAATAGTTATATATTGGGGTAGCCACTCCGCCTGAAGCCGGGAAAATTGTAAAATATTTTTTCTTGACAAAGGCTCAAATGAATATTATAAAGCCCCGAAATATTAAATGGCATTAAACTTTAAGTTTACTTTTATTAAACCAAACATGCCGGGGGTATGAGTCTAAAAATAGGCGAAAAGTTAAGGCGGCTACGCTTGGCCAACAATCTTACCTTGGAGGAATTGGCTAATCGTGCCTACCTGACTAAAGGATATATATCGCAATTAGAACGTGATCTTACCTCTCCATCGATTATCACGCTGAAGGACATTCTGGACGTATTGGGAGAGGATCTGGCTAATTTCTTTAAAGAGGCGTCACCAGAAAAGGAGTTTTATCCCAAATCCGGCAGGGTTATCACATCTGAGTCCACCGACACGTTAAGGGTGGAGCTCCTTGTACCGGGGGCCCAAAATCGTCTGATGGACCCGGTACTGGTTACTCTTTCGCCCGGGGAAAAAACCTGGGAGGAAATTTCGCACGAAGGAGAAGAATTCGGCTTCGTATTATCAGGAACCGTAATGCTCCACCTGGATAAGGTCAAACATACGGTACATAAGGGTGATTGTTTTTACTTTAAGGCCAGCAAGGTACATTGTGTGGAAAATATCGGAAAAGGCGCTGCGAAAATATTGTGGGTGGTTTCACCGCCCATCTTTTAGGTTGGTCCTTAGCAGGGACACATTACTTTTTAGGGGAGGTAATGCAAATTGGAAAACATAGAACTTGGCTTTGGACAACATCTGATGGTGGACGGATATGGCTCCGATCGGGATAAGTTGACGGATATAAACTATATCTATGATTTTTTGAGCAACTATCCGACAGAAATCGAGATGACCAAGATAATGCCGCCCTATGTATTCCGTTACTCCGGCGTAAGGCCGGAGGACTGGGGAATCTCGGGGTTTGTCCTCATCGCAGAAAGCCATATAAGTATTCATACCTTCCCGGAAAAGCGATATCTCAGTCTGGATATCTTCTCCTGCAAAGAATTTGATGGACAAAAGGCCATAGAAGATGTCAAGAGATTGTTTAGCCTTGAAAAGATAGAAATAAGGAATCTGGAACGGGGACTGGAGTTCCCGAAAATCATCCGCAAGGTAGAAAACTTTATACGTGACGAGAGGATGCAGATAAGTATCTAAGGAGATGACCGGCTTTAACTTCGGCGGATTACAAGACGATAAAACGCGTTTAGAATCCTCAAAAACAGTAATTGTGCCGGTCCCTTATGACGGCACCACGTCGTTTCGGAGCGGCACCCGCGAAGGGCCTCTGGCTATTATTAGTGCCTCCCGTTTTTTAGAACTTTACGACGAAGAAACAGATCAGGACATAAGCGAAACCGGCATTGCCACATTAGGCGAGATGGAACCTCTCGCCTCCTCGCCCGAAGCCATGATAGAAGCTGTCCGCGAAGCCTGCCTGCCACTCCTGCAACAGGGAAAAACAGTGGTAGTCCTTGGCGGCGAACACTCGGTCAGTCTGGGAGCCATAAAGGCTGTTGCTGACTATAAGCCGTCTTTTTCCATATTACAATTCGACGCCCATGCCGATCTGAGAAATTCCTATCAAAATACCCCTTTTAGCCATGCCTGCGTTATGCGCCGGGCCATGGAATATAATCCCATTGAACAGGTGGGGATACGCTCCCTCAGCCGTGAAGAGGCCGTATTTATAAAGGGAAGCGGGCTTAAACCATTTTATGCCCCCGCAGTGCTGACCGATCGAGAGGCGGTCCTACAGGAATTATTGACCCGGTTATTGCCCGAGGTCTATATAACTATAGACCTTGATGTCCTGGACCCGTCCATCATGCCGGCCGTAGGCACCCCCGAACCGGGTGGTCTGGGCTGGTACGATTTACTCTTCCTTCTGCGGCACATTACCCGGAAAAAGCATGTTCTGGCCTTTGATGTCGTTGAGCTTTCCCCACAACCGGGCAATGTGGCCCCGGACTTCCTGGCCGCCAAGCTTATCTATAAATTGTTAAACTATATCGGTCACTGAAATCAAAAATCATTCAGCCACAAAGTCACAAGGACACGAAGAATGGATATAAATCTTAAACCGCTACCACAGAATTATTCTACAATCTTAATGCCTTTGTG
>JASEGX010000264.1 GCA_030017815.1 Thermodesulfobacteriota bacterium
TAATAAAAGAAAAAATATCAGTGATGATCAGCGTAGATCGGCGGCTGAGTAGTTATAGAGAATTTTTATAATGAGACGTAGTAAGACGAGCGGAGGTTAGAGATGTCGATGTCGCGGATTGGCAAGAAGCCAATTCCTATACCCAAAGATGTCCAGGTAGAACTGGCGGATGACATAATTACGGTGCGCGGCCGCGGGGGCAGTCTAAGCAGGCCTATTAATCCGGTTGTAAATATAGTAGTTGAAGATGGGCAGATTTTAATAAAGAAAAGAGATGACTCCCCGGCCACAAATGCTTTAGGCGGGTTGACCCGCGCCCTGGTGGCTAATATGGTCATAGGCGTAAGTACCGGATTTAGTAAGATTATGGATCTCATAGGAGTGGGATACCGGGTAGAGTTGCAGGGTAATAAACTCGTATTTAATCTGGGTTATTCTCATCCGGTTAATTTTGCTTTACCCGAGAATATATCGGCCAAGGTTGAGAAACAGACCAGGTTAACCCTGGAAGGCATAGATAAAGAACTTCTGGGTTTGACTTGCGACCGTATCAGGCGGCTAAGACCGCCGGAGCCTTACAAAGGCAAGGGTATCCGTTATGCGGATGAGGTTATCCGCAAAAAAGCCGGGAAGACCGGCAAGAAATAATTAATTTTCATCCGGAGATCCAAAAAATTCGGATGAGCTGTCAGCATTCAGCTATCAGCGTTCAGCTAATCTGTTGTTTGTCTTAGGTTTTTTCGCTCCGGCGAATTTGCCTGCGGTATGACCGGAAACAGTAGTTTCCGGATGAACACTAATTAAGAATCCTGAAAAAGGTGTTGCTATGGCAGTATGTAACTTAAAACAAGAGATGAGATTAAAGAGGAAAAAGAGGATACGTGCGAAGATTGCCGGTACCAGTGAAAGACCTCGGTTGACCGTGTTCCGTACCGCTAAGCATATATATGCCCAGATTATAAATGATGAAATGGGTATATCAATGGTAACTGCTTCCACGCTCAGCAAGGAGATCCGTGAAAAAAGGGATAAACTCGAAGGGAAAGTGAATGTAGCCCTGGAAGTAGGGAAGTTGATCGCGGCCAAGGCATTAGCCAAGGGTATCAAAAAGGTAGTCTTCGACCGTTGCGGATTTCTTTATCATGGTAGAGTCAAGGCCCTGTCGAATGGAGCCAGAGAAGGCGGGCTGGATTTTTAAAGGGGAGGGGCATCGTTGTTAGACAAAGAATCGGGATTGGAATCTCAGTTTAAATTAATAGACAAAGTGGTCCATATAAACCGTGTTGCCAAAGTGGTCAAGGGCGGGCGGCGGTTTGGCTTTGCGGCTATTGTTGTGGTTGGCGATGGACAGGGCAGGGTCGGCTACGGTCTCGGTAAGGCTAAGGAAGTGCCGGTGGCTATAAGCAAAGCCGTGGAGAAGGCCAAAAAAAATATGATATTAGTGCCTTTGTTAAACAAGACCATCCCCCATGAGATTATCGGGGAATATGGCGCAGGCCGTGTCGTGCTGATGCCGGCGTCAGAGGGAACCGGGGTCATTGCCGGCGGCGCGGTAAGAGCAGTAATCGAGGTCGCCGGGATACAAAATATACTGACAAAGTGTTTGGGATCGAATAACCCGCATAATGTGGTTAAGGCTACCTTAAACGGGTTGAGCTTATTGCGTAGTCCTGAAAGCGTATCTCAACGCCGGGGCAAGGCGATCGAAGGAATTACAGCCTAGGAGCCTGTCGGACTTATGATAATCTACTGCGGAAAATGGGAGGACGCCCAAATATCCCCGAATTTTCGTTACATAGCCTCCACTATGTGCCTCAAATTCGTGAACATTTTGGCTTGTCCTCCCACTTCCCTCGTAACGATCCCCTAAGTCCGACAGGCTC
>JASEGX010000080.1 GCA_030017815.1 Thermodesulfobacteriota bacterium
TCATTCCTCAGGATTTGCGCGCCTTGCAACTGGAGCTTTTTACTGTGCCGTCCCACCTTTGACTTTTTACGAGATCATTGACGATTTACACCCTGTAAGAGGGCGGCCAGGGGTTTCTTTGGTGGAAGGGCGGTTTCCCCAATTCTGGCGACTGGGATTACACCCAAAAGAGAATTGGTCAGAAAGACCTCTTCTGCTTCTAGCAGCATGGAAACCGTGGTCGGCATCGTAACTATCGCCCGCCCCTGTTTCTTTAAAAAGTTTATTACCCGGCCTTCCATTACCCCACGCAGGTAATGCGCTGATTCAGGCCGGAAAATAGACCCTTCTTTGACATAGAAAATGTTGGTTGTTGCTCCTTCCGAGACCGTACCATCGACGTTTAAGACGATGGCTTCATCTGCGCCATTTTTCTGCGCCCATTCTCTCGCGGCCAGGTAAAACAAGTAATTTAGACTCTTATGATCAGCCAGAAAAGAATGGCGAGGATAGGGGAAGACATTGACTAATAGCCCCTTATTATACTTTTCGGGGGCCGGCGGCATATACTCACGGGCATAGATGATGACTGTGGGTGCCTCCTCTTTTGGAAGCCCAAGCTGAGGCTTACCGGGACCGCGCGTCACCACGATTTTTACGGCGGCAACAGTTTCCTTGAGGTTGTTTTTATTGATCAGCAGGCCGATCTTATCTGTCCACTCGCTCTTTTTCATGATTTGAAGGCCGATGTTGAAGAACTTGCATGACTGATAGAGCCTTTCCAGGTGGGCTTCCAGGAAAAGTACACGACCGTTTTCGGCGCGTATGGTTTCAAAAAAACCGTCTCCGTATAGAAATCCTCTATCAAAGGCCGACAGACAGGCCTTACGGCCATCGATAATGTCACCATTGAGAAGTACGTATTCTTTGGTCATGTTTTTCGCTCGTTTTAACTGCATGGTGTAGGGCCACGTCAAAGTAAATCGCAGCGTAGTACTGAAAATCCCCCTACATCCCCCTTTGCTAAGGGGGGACTTTTTAAATCCTCCCTTTGGAAAAGAGAGGTCAGGAGGGATTTTAGCGTCACCGTGCTGCGTGATGCAGCAGCTTAAAAAATGTCTCCCCTTTGTGTAGTGTCTCCTGATATTCCGTCTCAGGATCGGAATTGTACACTATCCCTCCTCCAACAGACAAGTAAATGCGCCGGTCTTTATACACAGCGGCGCGTATAGCTATGCTGAGATTGATGGTATCATGGAGGCTTACGTAGCCTATAGACCCCGTATAGATACCTCTTTTTACCGGTTCCAGTTCTTCAATAATCTCCATAGCCCGTATCTTGGGACACCCGGTGATAGAGCCACCCGGGAAAACGGCCCTTAAGACGTCCGTCTGGGTACAGCCTCTTCTTAGCATACCGGTGACAATGGAGACAAGGTGAAAGACGTTCTGATAGGCCTCTACCCGCTTGTGTTCTTTTACCTGGACGGTTCCGGGGAGACATGCCTTTCCCAGGTCATTTCGCAAAAGATCGACGATCATGGAGAGTTCCGCATCTTCTTTGGGACTTTCGAGGAGGTCCTTTTTCATCTTTTCATCTTCTGCCGGGTCTTTGCCGCGCGGTCGTGTCCCTTTGATGGGCCTGGTCTCGATATAATTTCCTTCCCGCCGGATGAAGCGTTCCGGAGAGGTAGAAAGCACGCAGAAATCCCCACAGTTCAGGTAGGCATAGAACGGAGCCGGATTAGCGGCGAAAAGGGCACGAAAGAGTGAGTAAGGAGACCCGCCAAATTCAAAAGTAAAACGCTGGGAGAGATTAACCTGGTATATGTCTCCCTGGCGGATGTATTCACGCACCCGTTTGATGGCGGAGACGTAGGCGTCATGGATGAAATTGGAAGCAAGATCTTTCGCTTGGAAATCTCTCCATACCCCACTTTGGGAAAGGGGGGCAAGGGGGGATTTTGAGGGGGGTAGAGGGGGATTCGGGCTCGCTGTGCGAATTTTGCTCTGAAATTTTTGTATCTTTTGATGGCCTTTTTCTGATTCCTCCCCATGCAACTGATGCCCAATCGTGACGATACGGTAATTTTGTTCTATGCGGTCGTGGACAAGGATAATGCCCGGGAATATCAGATACAGATCAGGGAGGGAAAGATCATTTTCTGCTACGTCCGGCAGCTTTTCCAGGTGATAGCGGAGGTCGTAACTAAAATAGCCTACGGCACCGGCATAAAAGGGGAGTTGGATGTCAACAGAAGGCATCTTAAGACCGTCTAAGATTTCTTGCAACATATCAAACGGATTACCAACAAGTTCAATAGTGGTGTGCCGGTTGTTTATTTTTATTTTTTTGCCCCAGGCCCGTACTACCAGGAATGGGTCGCAGGCAAGGAACGAGTACCTTGAACAATCTCCTTGGCCGCCGCTTAGAAGGAGGAAGGCATTTACATCGCTGCTCAAAGGGGCGTAAATGTCCTCTATTTTTTCATCTCCCCGGATGAAGTCAACCGGTTGAGATTCTATAGTTACAATTTCCCCTATTACCTGTTTTAGCTTATGCATGTGATTGTTTAACTAAACGCAGAAAATTCCCGGCCATTTTATAACCATGCTCCGTCATAAAGGACTCGGGATGGAACTGGACGCCCCAAATAAGGTAATGCTGGTGCGTAATACCCATGATCAGGTTTTCCTCATTCCAGGCGGTTACCTGGATATCATCTGATCCCTTTTTGATTGTTAGCGAATGGTAGCGTGCCGCCCAAAAGGGATTAGGCAGAGTAGCAAAGATGCCTTCTCCATGGTGAAAAATCCTGTCCTTTTCTCCATGTACCGGGCGAGGCGATAGGACCGTCTCACCAGCGAAAACCTCATTTATAATCTGCATGCCAAGGCACACACCAAGGATAGGGCAAATATCTTTAAATCGCCGGACCAAATCCTTGCAGATCCCGGATTCAGCCGGGGTCTTTGGCCCTGGAGAGATAATAATACCGTCCGGGCTTGCCTTCTCGATGTCGGACAGGCGTATGACATCATTCCGCCATACGATCGTCTCTACCGGGAATTGGCCGAAGAGTTGGACTAAGTTGTAAGTGAAGGAGTCGTAATTATCGATAAGGACCAATTTCACTGCCGTCTCCAAAAAGAAAAAGCCACCCGAGTCTGGGTGGCTTACGCCTGAGACATAACTCTTTTTTTGTATACTACCTGCCTTTCTTGTAGTCAACTTTATTTTCCCTTAGAGATTTACTTCTTGCCCCGTTTTGGCGTATATACAGATAAAGGACCTTGTTTTCGCTATTTCAAGAACTACTTCTTTGAGGTTGATTTTTCAATGAGAGTGCTGATTATAGGAGCGGGGAAGACTGCTCGTGAACTCATACGCAGGCTTGGCAAATCCTGGGAGATCACCCTTGTCGATAGGTCGGCGCAACGTTTCCCGTATTTTAAAAAGAAGAAGCAGGTAAAGAGGCTTATCCTGGGTGACGCATCAAGTAACGTCGTCTTGCAGGAGGCAGGGATTGATAAGGCTGATTTTTTTGTGGCAGCCGCCAATCGCGACGAGATTAACTACGAAGCCTGTGCCCTTGCCCAGCAACACAAGGTAAAAAATATTATAAGTCTGGTCAATGATTCGGACAATCTTCAGAAGTTCAGAGAACTCGGGGTTCGGGCCATATGCGGCACGTCCCTGGTGGCCCACCAGATAGAAATATTTCTGGAAAGTCCCAAGATGCTAATAACCAGTATAGGTGAAGGCCGGGGAGAAGTAATGGAAATCAAGGTCCTTCGCCATTCTCCGGCCATGGGTAAATCTCTGAGGGATATCAGCCCTGAAGACTGGTTGGTCGGAGCAATCTATCGCGGCGGAGAAATGATTATTCCCCATGGGGATACGGTATTTCAAAAGGATGATTTAGTTACCATAGTAGGTCACAGTAGTCTATTCAAAACGATTTCCAGGTTTTTTACTATAGATGATCCCAAATTTCCCCTGGAGTACGGGCAAAATATCCTGGTTCCGGTGCGCGATGAACAAGACATAGAAGTATCCGTACCAGAAGCCATCTACCTGACCAGAGATTTCAAGGCCTCAAAGGTTATTTTCCTTGTCTCATCAGGTGCGGTATCTGTAGAATACGGAGCCTTGATAGATAAAATCGTCCAACAAGCGGAAGGTAAAGTAGAATTTGACGTAAGAAGGATCGAGAAAGGGAATGGGTTGGAAGAGATTATTATTGAGATGACCCATCAGGAAAGCATCGGCTGCGTCGTTATGAACCTTAACAAGATTGGTATACTTGAAAAGCTCATAGGTACAAGCAAGGCGGTTGATCTTGCGCATCGCATTAGTTGTCCACTCCTGGTAGCAAAGAAGCAATTCCCCTATAAAAGCATCCTGGTGCCTACTAATGCCACCAGAGCGGCGGAACTGGCTGCGGAGGTAGCCGTTGACATCGGCCGGATCGCCAAGGCCAAGGTGGCCACAGTCAGCGTCTCTGATCCCGTTTTTCTGGCCAGTGAAGATTCTGTCAAGTGGGCGCAAACGGCCCTGCGTCATGTACGGCAGATAGGTGAGATTCACCATTTTCCTATTGAAGAGATACTACTTGAAGGAAACCCCATAAAAGAGGTTGTGAACACGGCGAGGGACTTTGATCTGATTATCATGGGGAGCACCACCAGAGGAGGGTCAATCCTCAAACCCAATGTCGGTGAGCATGTTATTCATAAGGCCAAAAGCTCTGTCCTGATCGTAACGTCTTAAGGATCTCCATGGAAATAAATCAGGCCTTCAGCCTAGTTATCATCTCCGTAGCCGTTTTTGTCGTACCGATCCTGTCCCGCTATTTAAAAATCCCGGCGGTTGTGGGTGAGATACTTTTCGGTGTGGCCATCGGCAAAAGTGGTCTGGGTCTTGTCCTGTCCGGTGAATGGCTTTCGTTTCTGGCCCACTTTGGATTCCTTTTGCTTATGTTTCTGGCTGGATTTGAAATTGATTTTGAGTATCTGGAAAAGCAGGGACCAAGACAGGTGGCCTTTGCCCTCTCTATTTTTCTCGGCACCGCTCTTCTGGCTTACCTGTTTTCCACACTTATGGGATTTGGTTTTTATATGACACTTATTTTGTCAACCACCTCGCTGGGGCTGGTCATACCGACGTTGCGGGATACCGGACTTTCGAAATCGTTACTCGGCCAGAATATCATCCTCGCGGCTATCATAGCCGATTTTCTGACCCTGTTCGGCATTACAATCTATGCCATCTTCTATCAATACGGCTTTTCTTGGAAGATACCCAAGCTTGGGCTTATTTTTGTCTTTGCGGCCTTAGTCCTCTGGCTTCTCAAGCTCTTGGCTTGGTGGCATCCAGAGAAATTTATCCGGATGCTTAAGGGAGAGGATCCGGTGGAGACAGGGGTAAGGGCAAGCTTAGCACTCCTTTTCGTCTTTGTCGGTGTCTCAGGCCTTCTGGGCATAGAACCTATTCTGGGAGCCTTCCTGGGAGGAACGCTCTTTTCCATAATTTTCCGTTATCGCGGTGTGCTGGAAGAAAAGCTTATGGGCTTCGGCTATGGATTTCTTATTCCCATCTTTTTTATCCATGTAGGAATAAATTTTGATCTCCGGGTTCTTTTGGAGTGGCAGATATTTTTAAATGCGGTGCTTCTTTTTTTCGTGGCCTGGATAGTCAAGATAACCCCTGCTCTCCTTTTCCGTTTTAAAGGGTTGACATGGCGGGAATGCCTTTCCGGCGGTATACTCCTTTCGGCGCGCCTGAGTCTCATCATTGCCGCCGCTTCCATCGGGCTCAAGCTCGATCTCATTGATAAACAGGTCCATTCCAGCATCATACTCTTGGCCATCCTGACATCTGCATTGGCCCCGGTAGTGTTTAAAAAGATCCAGGCAGGTCAGCCCGCCTATGAGAAGTAAGAAGTGAGAGGTGGGGGGAGAGAATCGAGGACATGGAATTTATCGCCGACCTTCATATACATTCCTATCTTTCACGGGCCACAGCGAAAAATCTCAACCTGGAGCATTTGAACCTTTGGGCACAGCTCAAGGGAATTACAGTGGTCGGGACAGGAGATTTTACCCATCCTCAATGGTTCTCTGAAATTCGGGAAAAACTGGAGCCGGCAGAGCCAGGGCTTTGGGAGATCAAACCTCAATTGGCCAAGGAGATGGATAAAGAGGTTCCGGCAAGCTGCAAAAGGCCGGTACGCTTTCTCTTGAGTGTCGAGATCAGCAATATTTATAAAAAGAACGGTAAGGTACGAAAGGTTCATAATATCGTCTTTGCCCCAGACCTTTCCGTCGCCGAGAAGATCAATGCCCGCCTGGCCCGGATTGGGAATATCCGTTCTGACGGAAGGCCCATCCTGGGTCTTGACTCCAAGGCGCTTCTGGAGACGGTTTTGGATATCTCAGAAGACGCCTTTGTAATTCCGGCCCATATCTGGACCCCCTGGTTTTCGGTGCTCGGTTCTAAATCAGGGTTTGATTCCCTCGAAGAGTGTTTCGAAGATCTCACCCCCCATATTTTTGCGGTTGAAACCGGTCTCTCCTCTGATCCGGCCATGAACTGGAGGGTATCTAAACTGGACGGGGTGACCCTGGTATCCAATTCTGACGCCCATTCCCCGGCAAATCTGGGACGCGAAGCGAACCTTTTTGACACGGAACTTTCTTACTTTGCTATTAGAGATGCCTTAAAGACCGGCGACCCCGGACGGTTTTTGGGGACCATTGAATTCTTTCCTGAAGAAGGGAAGTACCATTTCGATGGACACCGGAAATGCGGGGTCCGGCTTTCTCCACGAGAGACGATGAGTTACAAAGGGCTCTGCCCGGTATGTGGAAAGCCGGTAACCATAGGGGTAATGTATCGCGTGCAGGAACTGGCTGATCGCAATACAGGGCAACATCCGGAAAGAAGGCATCCATTTACTAGTCTTATTCCCTTGACAGATATTTTGTCAGAAATATTGAGATGTGGGCCAAAGAGTAAAAAGGTGCAAAGCTTCTATCAGCAGCTTTTAAGGACGCTTGGCCCGGAGCTTGATATCTTAAGGAAGCGCCCTATGAAAGAAATCGAGAGTAAGGGATCGCTTATGTTGGCAGAGGCTATCCGGAAAATGAGAAATCAAAATGTTCATATCGATCCGGGGTATGATGGCGAATTCGGTAAGGTTTGTTTATTTACTGATGAAGATCTGGATCGTCTTTCCCGGCAGCAATCTCTGTTTCAAGCGCCCGGTGAGACGCTCATGTCTCAAAAAGACGCAAGGGATAATGATAAATACTTTTTATCTGACCCGCCTCCCCCTCTTCCAGAACTGCCGCCAACACAAGAAAACGTATTATTTTCTCCTCAAGATACCGCGCAGACTGAAGACCCCTTCTTGAACACCCTAAATTCAATTCAGCGAGAGGCGGTACAGCATACAGGCAGCCCTCTTTTGATTGTGGCCGGACCCGGGACCGGAAAGACGCGCACCATCACCCATCGCATAGCCTATTTACTCTCGCACCATATCGCGCAGCCGGAACAGATACTGGCGGTTACTTTTACCAACAAGGCCGCGGAAGAGATGAGGGAGCGCCTGACCTCACTCATTAAGGATTCAAATGTCCTAAAAGGGCTGACCATCAAGACCTTTCACGCCTTATGCCTTGATATCCTGAGGAGGGATGGCGGGCCGGTCGGGGTAAAGAAACCTTTTACCATCCTGACCGAGGCGGATCGAGGTTATCTGATCAAGGGTCTTCTGCCTTCTGATTGCAGCCTGGGAAAGATGGGCGAGGCCATTTCCAGGGCAAAACAGAATCTCCTTTCTCCAGGAGACGGCCGGCAAGATATAGCTGGAGATATCCCACGGGATTTATTGGACCGGATTTATGAGGCCTATCAGCGGGCGCTCGATAAGGCCCATATCCTTGATTTTGAGGATCTGATTTTTAAGGTGGCGCGACTTTTTGAGGGCCACGCGGCTATCCGGGAGAAGTATCAGGAGAGATTTCGTTTTATTTCCGTGGACGAATATCAGGACATCAATTATGCCCAGTACCGGCTCATTCGGCTCATGGCCCCTTCAACCCACGACCTTTGTGTTATCGGCGACCCGGATCAGGCGATTTACGGTTTCAGAGGCTCATCGGTTCGATATTTTCATAAGTTTCAGGAGGATTATCCAACGGCCAAGGTTCTCCGCCTGGAGCAGAATTATCGCTCTACAGAGACGATACTGCGGGCATCGAGGCAGGTGATTGGAGAAGGTGATGTCCGGGAAGGCCTCTGGTCCGGTATCCAGGGGACACTCCGGCTAACTATTGCGCAGTTGCCTACGGAGAAGGCTGAGGCCGAGTTTGTGGTTAAGAGCATCGAGACGGAGGTCAGGGGGATCAGCCACTTTTCTATGGAGAGCAGAAATATCGATACTTCAGAAGAGGGAGACGAACGAAGTTTTTCCGATTTTGCGGTACTGTACCGGATTAATGAGCAGGGAAAGGCCCTGGAAGAGGCATTTATCCGTTCGGGGATTCCATTCCAGAGAGTGGGGAAAGCAAAGATCGTGGACCGGAAGGGAACATCTCAACTCCTTTTTTGTTTAAGAATGCTGGAGCCTTTAGGGTGTGGTCTGGACAGGTTGGAGTTTTTCAATAGAAAGCGGATACAGGGGCTTAAAGATGGGCTGAACCCACTGAAAATAACATTAAAAGGAAAGACCGTTCGAGAGAAATTGGAGCGGATTTACGAAGGTGTTGATCTTTTTCGTAATCTGTCAAAAGAGGCAGAATTCCAGGAAGATGTACGCTACCTCCTGTCTTTTTCTGAACGGTTCGGAGACAATGTTTCGGATTTTTTCACCCAGTTGGCCCTTCAGGGTGAAGCAGACCTCTATGACCCCAGGGCAGAAAAGGTAACCCTGATGACCCTCCACGCTGCTAAGGGTCTGGAGTTCCCTGTGGTCTTCATTACCGGCTGCGAAGAGGGTTTAATTCCTTATAAGCACACTTTTAATGAGGCGCATAAGCCCCATGGCGACACAAAGAACAACGAAAACAATCCCCCCTCGCCCCCCTTTGCAAAGGGGGGGAATACGTTAATTCCCCCTTTGGAAAAGGGGGATGAAGCAACAGGGGGATTTTCAGACGAAAGACAGTCGGATATTTCAGAGGAGAGGAGACTGTTTTATGTGGGGTTGACCAGGGCGCAGGAAAAGCTCTTTCTGAGCTACGCCAGAAAACGCCTGCTTTTCGGCACAAAGTCATCACAAAAAATCTCTCCTTTTCTGCAGGATATAGAGCAGGATCTCAAAAATTACGAAACTCCTTTCTTCAGAAAACCGTTGGCAACGACTCAAAAGGCGCAACTTAGCCTTTTTGATAAAAATTAGTACAGTGACTCTGACGGCCTGACTAAGCTCGCCTAATTAAAACCCATAAGTTTTAGGGGTATAGTGAAAAATGTCACAGCCATAGAATGCGTTTTATTCTTGACACGCAAACAGAATTTGTCTATACAATTTCAGACTGAGTGAACCGCCATTCAGGAAATATTTTCTGTTGACAGAGAAAGAAATAACGTGCTACAAGGGTAGCCGTGCCCAAATTAGGTGAGCTTGATAAAATGTCTTCGTCTCAACCAATACAAAATGTGACCCTAGAGAGCCTCTTATCACAAAAGAAATCCGTCATTGTGAGAAAGTGGATCGACGCGATACTGGAGACCTATCCAGCCGACACGGCAAAATTTTTGAAGGCACAAAAGAACCAGTTTGCTAACCCCGTAGGATCCATGATCTCTGAAGGGATAGAGGGCCTGTTCGAAGAGCTTCTCAATGGGGTAAATCCTGAGAAAGTTTCTCCCTTTCTTGACAAGGTTATTCGAATCAGGGCGGTTCAGGACCTTACTCCCACGCAGGCTATTGCCTTTGTCTTCGTGCTCAAGAGACTGATTCGAGAAGAGTTGGGATCTGATATCCAAAAGCACCAGCTTTCTGACGATCTGTTGTTTATCGAGTCCAGAATAGATGACCTTGCCCTTCTTTCGTTTGACATCTATATGAAATGCCGTGAACAGGTCTATGAAATCAGGGCAACTGAGTGGAAAAACAGGCTCTTTAGATTGTTGCAAAAAACAAATATGATAGGCGAGATCCCGGAGGAACATCCGGATCCCAAAGATACTAATATTGATAGCCTAAACGAAGTGAGGTAACGGTAAATGAGACTTTTGCTTCCCCTCATCGCAGTCTTGGCACTCGTCCTAATTGCTTACGCGGGAGTGAGTGGCGCTGGAATGAACTAC
>JASEGX010000081.1 GCA_030017815.1 Thermodesulfobacteriota bacterium
CTTTCGGCACCACCACAATGCCGGAGGGATCGACAAAGTAACGCTGGCGATCTTGTTCCATATCATAACCTATACGCGTACCCGGAGGCAAAGTAATGTTTTTATCGATGATCGCTCTTTTTATCCTTATATCTTCCATCAGAGTAACGTGATCGAATATGATGGAGTCTTCAACTACACATCGGCTGCCCACAAAAACGTGTCTCCCCACAATCGAATTTCTTATCTCGCCGCCGCTTATGATGGTTCCGCCGGCGATTAGGGAATCTCTGGCCATGGCTTCCCGGCCATATTGGTCGTAGATAAGCTTTACCGGCGGCGTGGCATAGGTAGCGGTTCTAAGCGGCCATTGCCAGTTATAAAGATTAAAGGACGGTACAGGCGTTGTAAGGTCCATGTTGGCCTCGTAGTAGGCCTTAATGGTTCCTATATCCCGCCAATAAATGTTTTCCCCATTCTTAAGGGCTCCGGGGATTCTATTTATTCGAAAATCATAGGCAAAAACTCGCCTTTCCTGGAAGAGGATAGGGATAATCTCACCGGCCAGATCATATTTGCCGCTTGATTCAACGTCCTTTTTCAATGTTTCACAAAGCACTGTGGTATTAAACAGGTAATTACCCATGGAAACCAGGGCCGTATCCGGCCTTCCGGGAATGGGATGCGGGTTTTCCGGTTTTTCCTCGTAGCCGATGATCCGCCAGTTATCGTCAACCTGTATGACTCCGAAAGGGTGGCTTTCCTCTATAGGCAAAGGTATGGCGGCAACTGTCATATCTGCTTCTTTTTCCCGATGGTATTGCAGCATTTGTCTGATATCCATACGGTAAATATGGTCGGCGTTGAATATGGCCACCACTTCAGGGTAAATTCTCTCGATGAGGTGCAGGTTCTGATATACCGCATCCGCTGTCCCCCGGTACCAGTCTTCACCGGTGCGCATTTGGGCCGGTACCGGTATAATAAAAAAGTCGCTGATGGCACGCCCTATCGTCCATCCGTCCCGTAAGTGCTCCATGAGTGACTGACACTTAAATTGCATCAGCACATAGATGGAGTAGATTCCAGAATTAATGAAATTGCTGAGAACAAAGTCAATAATTCTATATTTTCCACCAAAAGGAACGCTGGGCTTGGCACGTTGCTGGGTGAGAGGAGAAAGTCTCCTGCCTAAGCCCCCTGCCAGTATGATGCCTAATACTTTAATCGGCATAAAACCCTTTCAGGTCTTTAAGTGTCGGACGATTAATCTCTCTAAACTCCGGGAGGAAAATTCCCGGCTGGAGTGCGGCATGTTGGTCCTTGGGATTTCGGCCCGGGCGCTCTGGCGATGTCCGCCGGCCGAGCCCATAGTGCCAAAGACCTGCATAGCCAAATTACCCGCATTTTTCCGGTATCCGTCAGAGCGAAAAATTACTATGAACTTTTCTCCGCAGAAACCCGAGACAATGCCCCAGCCAATCTCATAGACACGCATAAAATAATCAGCCAGAAGCACCAGGATATCCGGGTGCTCCACTTTCCCTACATGGCAATAAATACGTTTTCGGGAATAACGCATTTTATCCAGAGCCAGCCTGAAATATGCCAGGTCGCTTAGTTTAATATCGGACGATTCCATCTTTCGGATGAGCGCCTGGTTTACCTGGTCAAAGAGACGGGTAAAGGCCGCGATGTCCTGACCCGTGGCCCGTTTGGTAAAGTTTTCGGTATCCACCTTTATAGCATGGAAAAGGGCTGTAGCTATGCGTACCGAGGGTTTGATGCGTGCGGCGCGCAGATATTCAAACATGATGGAGGCCGTGGCCCCGTATTCCGGCCTTATATCAACCCAGGAGGCCTTGACCGGTTCAACGGCAGGGTGGTGGTCGATCACCGCATCGTAGTCAATATGGGCAAAGTCCGGATTATGGTAAGGCTGTGAATCAAGCATTACTTTGCGGGTAAAGGTCTCGGGCGCCAGCGTCTGCAGGCGTTGCAGGGGGACATTGAGAAGCCTTACCATAGCCAGGTTGTCGAGTCGTTTGATTTCGTTGTTATGGGCTATGGTCACGCCCTGTACACGTCTCCACAGAAGCCTTTTCATGGCCAGGGCGCTGGCTATAGAGTCCGGATCGGCACTAATGATGATGAGTACGCGATCAGTCTTGCTAAAAATGTTCACGAGATTTTGCAGCCGTTCTACTGAAGGATTTTTGGTTTTTGAGTGTGTGACTTTAGTTTTTGTTAAAGGCATATCTTCAGACCTGTACACTGCGCATGAATTGAGCGGTTTCTTCCGGTATGGCGGTATTAATGTATATGCCGGTTCCCATCTCAAAACCGGCTGCGGTGGTCAAACGGGGCCGGATCTGCAGGTGCCAGTGGAAGTAATCCTCGTGCTCGTCTTTTACCGGTGCGGTATGTATTATGTAATTAAAATCCGGGTCATGCAGGCCGACGTATTGTTTTTTGAGAACTGTCTTGAGTATAACGGCAAAGGCCTTGGCATCCTCCATAGTGATAAGGCCAAACGAGGCGCTGTGTTCCTTGGGCATAATCCAGGTCTCGAAGGGCACCTGGGAGGCAAAAGGGTGGACAGCGATAAATTTATCGGTCTCCAATATCACCCGTTCGCCGCTCTGCTTTTCTTCCCGGATTATATCACAATAAACACACTTGCCGGTGTCATCGTAATAATATGCAGCGCGGTCAAACCGGATGCGGATATCCGTCGGTACAATGGGTGTGGCCACTAACTGAGAATGTGGATGTTCGAGGGAGGTCCCGGCGGAAAGGCCGTGATTTTTAAAGGTGATAATAAATTTGAACCGGGGGTCGATATGCAGTATCTGATAACGTTCTAAGTAGGCCAGAACAATCTCTTGCACATGCCAATCATCCATCAGGAATATGTGCTCATTATGTTTATTGGATTCGATAATGACCTCATGGTGGCCTACGGCATCCATACGATGAAAGAAGTTGGCCCCGTCATGCTGTCGCTCTAAATCTCCTTCAGAGACAAAGGCGGCAAATTTATTGGGAACCGCCCGTACCCACCAACCCGGGCCATTGGACTGGCCGCCCCTTCGATAAGCCAGGGTCTCCGGCGGGGTAAGGTGTTCATTACCCTCACAGAAAGGGCACGCCGCCAGATAGGGTTCTGTGGACATGGAGGGCTTAGCCTGGATGAAATTATGTGGACGCTTTGAACGTTCCTTGGCTATAACTACCCAGAAGCGTGTGGCCGGGTTTTGTCTTAGCTCTGGCAATTATTCCCTCGCGTTGCCTTCGTTATTCTTTAGTGTGCGCCTTTTAGTCATGAGAAACCCTTTCTATCCGCTAAATTGTAACAAAACGATCGAGGCAAGTCAAAGTAAAAAGCCGGCCGGGTCCAAGACTTTCCTGGATATGTACCTCGATCCACCGTAGGATGTCCCTCGTTTACTTTTATGTTTCTATGAGAGTCCGCTCAAATCCTCCGGCATCCGGGACCAGTTATGCTGCTTCTGCCGCCCGTCTCAGGAGTTACCTGTATTTGTGTGCTGATACGTTCCTTAAGTGCCGCGACATGCGATATCACGCCGATTAACTTGCCGTCCTGCTGCAGTCCCGCAAGAGTCTCTAAGGCTGTTTCAAGTGCATCTTCATCGAGGGTCCCAAACCCTTCATCAAGGAAGAGTGAGTCAACCCGCACATTTCTGCTTGCCATATGAGAAAGGCCGAGTGCTAGGGCAAGGCTCACAATAAAGCTTTCACCGCCGGAGAGATTTTTCGTGGAACGGATCTCACCCGCCTGGTAGTTGTCGATGACATTCAGCTCCAGCGGTTGTGATGAGTCGCGTATGAGCAGATAGCGATCCGTCATCTTCCTGAGCTGGCGGTTGGCATGCGCTGTCATCATCTCGAATGTCAGACCCTGTGCAAAGTTCCGGAATTTCTTTCCGTCGACTGAGCCGATGAGTTGATGCAGGTCATCCCAGCGTGCGCATTCCTTTTTCTGGGCTTCAATGCTCTTTATGCGTTCCTTCTGTTTTTCCCTTAGTTTCTCGTTTTCACTTAAACTCTTTATGATTCCGCCAATATCAAGTCTTTTCTGTTTCAGTTCTGAATCACAGGCGCTTATGTTTTCTTTAAGCGCCTCAATGGATTGATCTGTCAGGTTTTTTTCACGCTCGGATGCAAGTGCCTCCGACCTGTCCTTCCGACGGGCGTCAAGTTCCGTTTTTTCCTTGATCAGGCGTTTCTCTTTGTCAGCGAGGATGTCCCGCTCTTCTTCACTCAGGCGTGATGAAAGGTAGTCTGCCTCGTCTTCAAATCCTGCCGTTTTGATCCGCTCCATCAGTTTCGGCCCGGCCTGCGCCAGTTCCTTTGCCCGATTTCCTATTTTTACTTTCAATAAATCTATTTTCTCTTTCAGGGCGCTGATCTCTTTTTCAATTTGCCCATATTCTTCGCGTGCTTTTTCAAAAACTTTACCCGCCTTATCCACGGCGTCCGCCAGATGTTTTTCCTCCTGGTCAGCGTTCTTCTCTCCGAAAAGTTCCCGGCGTGAAGCGTGCAGGGATTCATACTCTATCTTCAGATTGTCATGATCTTTGCGCCTTGCCGCCAGATCTTCTTCGAGGTTACTCAATAGGGCATTATTCTTCTCAATCCTGGCTTTCAGTTCATCGATCTTTTTCTCCTGAGCGGTTTTTTCGTCCTCCTTTGCCTGCCAGGTATCTTTGCGCCCGGTGAGGTCTTTCAATATGGCGTTGAGACTGTCTAATGAAATCTGGCTGACTCCAAAGGGTTCAACATCCTTAAGGGCATCGTTACGGGCCTTTTGAGTCTCTTCCGCCAGGGAGGCGCAATCTTTGGTCAGCCGTTCATGCGTGAGGCCGGCCGTCTCCAGGTTGTGTCTGGCGTCCTGTAATGCCTTTCCTGCGTTGTCAAGGGTCTTTCTTGTTTTTTCCAGGACCGTCTGCGCCGATTTTTCCTGTCGGCCCTTTTCTTCGACCAGGGTAGTGATACCCTTTGTTTCGGCAATTTTTGCCTGTACGTCGGCAATCTCTTCGCGAATCTTCCCGGCGCGATCCAACCGTAAAACCTCTATTTTCAGACTCAATAGGGCGTCGGCGCACTGTTTTTCGTAGGCGTCCAGCGTCGCATTCTTTTCTGCCATCTCTTTTTCAGTATGCTGGATTTCAGATGCGGTCCGAACCCGGTCGGCTTCCAGCTTGTTCAGATGACGAGACACCTTTTTGAATTCATCCTTCGTTTTTTGAAGCTCAGCCTCAGCCACGTTAAAGACAGGGACATTCCCCTTCGCATAAGGATGATCGGTAGCGCCGCACAGCGGGCATGGTTTGCCGTCTTCAAGTCGCTTTCTTTCTTCCTCAAGGTCACGGATACGGCTGAGGAGTGCTACCTGTGTTTCAAGGGTTACAATAGCTTTTTCCAGAAGAGCTTTTTTATCGGCGCAGGATTTTATCTCGTCGGAAAGTTTCGCATGACAGACTTTTAATGTTTCAAGACCTGTTTTCAGGTTGTCCAGCGCAGTATATGAAATGCCAATCCGGGCAATGGTCTCGCCTGTCTGAATCAAAAGGCGCTCGCGGTCTTTAAAGACGTCCATATCATGGCGCCACTGGCTGATTTCACGTCCCCTGAGGATGGCCGTGATTTCATCAGTGAGTCGCTTGAGATCACTTTGTCCTTTCTCGAATTCCTGGCGGGATTTTTCATGATCGGCTTCTATTTTCTTGCATAGGGCCAGGGCAGACTCCTTTTTCCTGGCTGCTGCGGAAAGCTCTTCACATGCCTTTATATGCCTTGCCTCAATATCGCGAAGCAATGCGAATCCCTTGTCGATGGCGCTGAGGTTGGTCATCAACGCGGCATCGGCGGCGTGTTTTGCCTGGTAATTATGGACGGCTTCCAGGGCATCACGTGACTTCTTCAGTGCCTGTGCGCCCTTTTCGATATGGCTTTTATAGGTTTTTCCCTGTTTCTCGATTTCTCCGATTGCCTTGTTTTTCTCTGCGAGCTGCTTTTTCTGTTCACCCAGCCGGGTGTCGAGCTCACGCACCTTTTTGATGACATCCGCTTCGGAGATCTGCCTGGTCCGCGCCTCATTCAGCAGGGCCTCTGCGGCCTGCCTTACGGTAAGCGCATCTGCACAGGCCTTATCCTTTTCAGGCAGCGCGACGATTGCGCCATCGAGCTCCTTTGTCTCATTGTCCTGTTGTACGCGCAAAGCAGCCACTTCAATGTAATCTCCTTCAAGACTGAGGGCCTTGAGAGATTTTGCCAGCTTTTTTGATTCCCGCGCAAACGCCTGCCTGCGCTGCTCGAAATCCTGCTGCTTCTTGTCCAGTTCTCCCAGCTCTTTCTCCAGGGCAACCATCCCCTCGATCCAGGTCAGGGCCTTACCCATTTCCTTCATTTTCCCGGCAAGTTCGGTTTCCTGCCTCTGCTTTTCTGTTAGACCGGTCTGCAAATCCCTCTCTTCATCTTCACTTAAGACCTGGATGCCTTTCAGCTCGGCCTGCAATATCTCAAGTTTGTTGTGTTCTTCCGTACGGCGTTGATGAACTTTCATGGATATCTGGCTGTAGATTTCGGTCCCGGTGATCTGCTCCAGGATGGGCGCCCGCTCGTCGGGAGGGGCCTGGAGAAAGACCGCGAATCCCCCCTGGGCCAGCAGCATCGAACGGGTGAAGCGCTCGAAGTCCATGCCCGTGGCTTTCTCGATGAATTCGCCCACTTGGGTTATCTTTGATTCCAGGACGGCCCCGGAATCGGCATCGGCTATTTCATGCCTGGCCTGCTGAAGCTCACCCTCAGGCTGTTTCCGGGCGCGGTGCTGGCTCCAGTGGCAACGGTAACGGCCCTTCTGCGTCTCGAATGTCACCTCGGCAAAGCATTCACCCGTTTGGCGCGACATGATCTCGTTGCTACTTTTCGTAACCTTGTCCAGGCGGGGCGTCCGGCCGTAAAGCCCGAGGCAGATGGCGTCCAGGATGGTCGTCTTTCCTGAGCCTGTAGGGCCTGTGATTGCAAATATACCGTCAGACGAATAGTCCGGGTGGGTAAAATCAACCTGCCATTCGCCCGTGAGTGAATTAAGGTTCTTGAACCGAACACCAAGTATCTTCATATCATTCTTTCCTGTCAGGCCGTTAAAAAATGCTCAGATGCAAGGCCTCCGATATCCTGAGGAGGGAGGCGTACTTTGCATGTACGTCGCACCGACGAAGGATGAGGGAACGCAGCAGATGGGTGTTTTAAAACAGCCGGTTATTCAGCCATCAGGTCTGCTTCATTCAGGGATACAATGACTTCCTTATATGCGCTCAAAAGCGCCGGGCGCTGATCCTCCGGGACTTCGTGCGATTCAAGGCAGCGTTTGAACACGTCTGTTACGTCCAGGTCGTCGAGCGTTTCATCTGTATCCATCCTGCTCATGGCACGTTCCAGCACCCGGTTGTTCTTAACGCGGAGGATCTCTATGCCGGTCCCTTCGATTGCCTCGTCCAATCGCTCGCGGAGGCTGCCGGCTATCTCATCTCCTTCATATACTATGTCCAGCCAGGCGTTGCTCCCTCTGGTCTTCAACGCATCGATGTCTCGGGCAATGGTTTGCCAATCCCCCCGCAGGGTTTTGAGTTCCTGAAACCTGGGCACGGGTATCTTCGTGACATTGGGGGAATTTCCCAAAAACTCCACGAGGACCACGCTTTTTCCCTGTTCAGCTTCCCCGAAGCCGATGGGCAGGGGTGAACCTGAATAGCGTATGAAATCTGAACCGCCCACCGTTTGAGGAATATGAAGATGCCCCAGCGCAAGGTAATCGATACACTCAGGAAACACATCCATTCTGACTTGCGCAAGGGAGCCGATATACAGTTCACGCACCCCATCGCCCTCAATGGTCTGGCCGCCTGCAGCGTAAAGATGCCCCATGGCGATAATCGGGATGGGCTTTTTCAGCCTGGCGCGTTTTTCTTCGGCCGCTTCACACACCATACGGTAATGGGTCCTGATCCCTTCAATGATTTTTCTCTCCTTGTCCTCAATGCTCTCACCGGCCTCGGCGGTGCGGATATCGCGGTCTCTGAGATACGGGATGGCGCAGACAATGAGCCGGGGCTCCTGATCCGGCCCGGCAAGCACGATCAGTTCATCTGCAGGAGGGTCGGATGCACACCCCACGACATGGATGTTCAGAGATTGCAGGAGTTCCCGGGGCGCGTTTAAAAAAGACGGCGAATCATGATTTCCTGCCGTGACAACCACATGACGGTTTGGAGCGGCTGCCACACGGTAGAGGAAACGATAATACAACGCCTGTGCATGGTTGCTGGGCGTGCTGTTGTCGAACACGTCGCCCGCCACAAGCAGTACATCAATATTTTCGTCCTCCATAAGACCGGCCAGCCAGTTAAGGAACGCTTTGAGTTCCTCGTATCTCTTGCGGCCATACAGAGCGCGGCCAATGTGCCAGTCGGAGGTGTGGAGAAGCTTCACTACTTATCCTTCCTTGTGTTTTTCTTCGAACCCGATACGGTCACAGGGCCTCTTGCCATGGCCCTCCGGGCGGCCAAGACTTGTCGAAGTGGGCATCTTTCTCGATTGCATTGATGACGGGATGTAAAAATGTCCTTATTTTTTCCATGATCGCTGAGAAATCTTCCGATATATCTGAAAAATGAGATTTCTTAAGAAACGCGACCCATTGGGTTTGTTTCCCGGCAAGGTTGGCAAATTCTTTTGCAAATATTTCTGTCTTGGAAGTAAGAGCCGTTTTTCTGCGTCGGCATGTGGCGGTGATTGCTTCCTGCAAGCTTAACCCCTGAAAGCAATATGTCCGGCTCAACATCCAGATATCATAAAAATCTTTCATCCGACTGTTCAGAGTTGCCAGATCCAAAGAGGCCTCAAACTTCTCCGCTACAATCGTCTCTGTGCTGTATGCCCTAACAACGGGCGGCTCCATATCAAGCAACGTGGGAAAGGTCATTTCTATCGCGGCAGGGATTACTGCATCACCAAACCCCACGTCAATCTGCATAGGCATCCTTGCTTTGCCAAGACAGGCCGTAAATTTAAGCCTTAATCCAGGATAGTCGGAATGCTCCGACATAACCTCAATGTTCAAATTGTTAAATTCATAGACAAGACCGTCATTAATTGCCAATCCTCCAATTTGTCGAATAGCCTGAGAAACAACGTCAAGATCACCGTTCATCAGTCCCAGAAAATCAACATCTCTCGTCGTTCTTGACTGAGGGATACCCATCCCTACGAGCAGGAATCCCCCTTTAAGAATGAATCTTTCCTTAAAAGAAGACTGTGAAAGTCGATATAGAAAACGCTCAAGCCCATACTGGATCAATAAAGATTGAAAAGGTTTTCCGCTTTGGCGGGCCATATGTAAGAGTCTGTCTTTCACAGACGCTGAAATATTTTTCATGAGATCATGGCCTGAAAATACGGCATGACAAGCTTCTCAACTTTGCAGATCTTCGCGTATTCCATCAGCTTGGCCAGGCTTGCATCACGCTGTTTAAGATAGTCCCGAGCCGCCTCAAGAGCGACATCGAGCCCCACCGTATTGCGCCAGCGGAAACAGTCAATCACGGTTTTTGGCGCATCGTAAATAGGGACTTCCTGCTCCATAATGCGGTGAATTCCGATACCCGCCTGGAATGGCAACTTGCTGTAATAAATGATCCTGACCGGTGGATAGATTATTTTTGGTTTTCTTGTTTTTCTTTCTATAGCGATCCAGATTTCATGAGGAATCTGCGTCGTCAAGCCGTGGAAAGAGAGGGCCGAAATCAGACAGATGACACCGTTGGGAACAGCCTTGGCAACCTCAACAAGATTAATCTCCGCCGGGATATCCATATCAGCAAGCCTGTAAATTCCCCGGGTAGTTGAAATCAGCGCCCCCTCATCACGGAGACCATATAGGGTCCTTCTGTGTATTCCCTGTTCAAATGCCTCATGAGTGCGGATAAACCCACCCCGATTCTGGATAATGTCGATTGCTTTTTCTTTAGCGCTCTTCATGGAAGCATGGTACATAAACGTCGGCAAATTGTCAAGTCTGCCGACATATTTTGACCATAAATATGATTAAGCTATCGAGCGAAGCATCGACATGCATCGTTTACGGCCATACAGGGCGCGGCCAATGTGCCAGTCGGAGGTGTGGAGTAAGCTTCAATTCTTTATTATTACTCCGGCAATTGAGCATGTCAATTTTATGCGGCATAAACAACCTTTGG
>JASEGX010000265.1 GCA_030017815.1 Thermodesulfobacteriota bacterium
CACCGTCAGAAGTAGCTTCTCCATTTGTTGCACTTCAAGGTTGAATGTAGGCAATATATAAATGCCGTTACTATAAATCCGCGTACATAGCGCTTATTTTTGCAACTTGGCACCAGAGACAAAATGGTCAAACAGGCGTTGGTCCCTTCGTAATCCGTTCCGCCCTCTCAATACCGTGTTTTTTCAGCAGGTAGTACATTTCGGAACGGCTGATTTTAAGGGCTTTGGCTGTTTGGCTGATTTTACCTTCATGCCTTCCCATGGTCTCTTTTATTAAGATATGCTCAAAGCGCTTGCAAGCTTCCTTCAGCCCTTCCCCTTGATTTTGGCCTATCTTGAGTTCCAGATTATCCGGGGTTATCCAACGCTGTTCCGCCATTACTGCAGCCCGTCTTATACGGTTGACAAGCTCCCGGACATTACCCGGCCAGTGGTGAGTCTTAAGGGCAGTCAATGCCTCCCGTGTAAAACCACCTATGTTTTTGCCTGCCTTTTGGGCATACTTACGCAGGAACATTTCCGCCATAATAACGATGTCCTCTCCCCGTTCGCGCAAGTCCGGCATATGAATGGTGACCACATTTAATCTGTAGAAGAGATCTTCCCGAAAGCGACCTTCGGCGATATCCTTTTCAAGGTCGCGATTGGTAGCGGCGATGATGCGTAAATCGACCTCGATGCTCTCCCGGCCGCCCACTCTCTCGACCCGGTAATCCTCCAGAAACCGTAAGATTTTTACCTGGAGGAGTGGGGGTAGCTCTCCTACTTCATCTAAGAAAAGGGTACCACCCGCAGCATACTCAATGCGGCCCCGCACCTGCCTCTCAGCCCCGGTAAACGCCCCTTTTTCATGGCCAAATAATTCCGACTCCAAGAGGTCTTTGGGGATAGCGCCACAGTTTATAGGAATAAACGGGCCGTTTTGCCTGAGGCTCCTTTCATGAATGGCCCTGGCCGCCATTTCTTTGCCCGTGCCTGTTTCGCCAATAATCAGGACGGGCACATCTGCCATGGCTACCTTACGAATCAAATGAAATACAGTCCTCATCTTATCACAGGTTCCGACCATCTCTTCATCGCAGTTATCAGATCCTTCGTTATTACGACCCAAAAGGTATTTCCTTATGGTTCTTGCAATGGCATGGACCTCTGGATCGGAAAGCTTCCCGATGAAATCCATAAGGCTCTTCCTGGTGATAGCTGTATCACGTTTTTCGAAATAGCCCGGTTCGTCAAAGGATAGTAAATAGGTGCAGTGAGGACAATGGGAAAGCTGTTTATCCTCGATAGGCATACCACAGTAAGGACAATTACTTAATGATGTGAGCCGGGCACAAACAAAGGACCATATAGAGGAGGCAACCTCGTGATTCATGCCGAAAAAATCAGCAGCAAACCCACCATGATCCGTTCTCTTTACCTTAGCCATGACATTGGGCGGCTCAGATAAAAACGGCACCGCCAGGGCAATTTCAACAAAAGAGTTTTTTGGGGGACAACTATGGGAGTTAATAAAAATACCTTTCAAACTGAGGTTGGTAATGGACCCGGATACGGCTTGATTTTGATAACCGAAGATGACCTTACTTTCAAATGGTATCCGTGGCTCTGTTCGCACGTTTATCCCTCCCTTCCTTGGGTGCCTATTGTTGAACCGTAATTATATTATATATTCTGCGGGCCGGCTGCTAACATGTCAATTAATTTTATTCCCAATCATACCTCCCCAAAGTAAATTTATTGAAAGATTAGATAGATTGTAACACTTTAGGTTTTTGAAAAATATGCCTAAGCAAGGCGCTCTATAAGGGCCAAAATCCCCCCCTTTTCCAAAGGGGGAAGTGTTTCTCCTCCCT
>JASEGX010000266.1 GCA_030017815.1 Thermodesulfobacteriota bacterium
CTTCAATAGCATGAATCTCCATGCTTGTAAAAATATTACTGTAACACTACACTAGTTAGCGACGGTAAGTTCCTCCGGCTACGGACCGGCACGGACCTCAAAATTACCTTGTTTTTTAAAATCCTATAGATAAAATAGGGCACATTCTATCCAGAGAGGAAGTAATTTGCTTCCCATATTCCAAAGATATTTACAAAAGCTTCGTCATGCCCACATTCTGATCCTGAGCTTTTTGGTCATAGATATTATCGGAGCAAGTATGCTCTATCTACCCATATCCCACACCACTCAACCCATCTCTCTCGTTGACGCCATCTTTACCTCCACCTCTGCCCTTTGTGTGACCGGCCTAACCGTCCTGGATACAGCAAAATCCTTTAGTACTTTCGGACAAATGGTTATCCTTACCTTAATTCAGGTAGGCGGGTTGGGAGTTATGACCTTTTCCGTCTTTCTATTCCTCTCTGTGGGGCGGGGGATAAGTGTCCGGGGACGCTGGCTTATGCAAGAGACGTTTACTCCCGCACCCATTGGAGACATACATACCCTTATAAAATCCATTTTTCTTTTTACTTTTCTGGTGGAAGGGGCTGCTTCCATTCTTCTGGCCTTGTGCTTCTGGAAGGATTACCCATTTTCGACCGCCCTATACCATGGCTTCTTTCATTCCATATCCGCCTTCTGCAACGCGGGTTTTTCCACCTTTAGCAATAATCTCATGAACTACACCGGCCATGCGGGTGTCAACCTTACTATATGTGCGAATATAATCATAGGCGGCCTGGGGTTTCCGGTTATCTACGAGCTTTACCAGCGAATAAGGGGCCGCTCAGAAAGAAGAGGGTTTTCCCTGCATACGCGTATGGTTATCGTCACCAGCGGGATACTGATTTTAACCGGAACCCTGCTTTTCTGGACGTTTGAAGCCAATAATATCCTGGCCCATCGTCCATTTTATGAAAAATGTCTTATTAGCGTCTTTCAATCCATAACCCCCCGGACCGCAGGTTTTAATACAGTCGATATCGGTTCCCTCACAGATAGTTGCCTCTATATACTTATCCTTCTGATGTTTATCGGCGCCTCACCCGGGTCAACCGGCGGCGGCATCAAAACCACCACCCTGGCCGTACTGACTGCCCTGGTCTGGAGCAAATTGCGCGGGATGCCTCACGTGCATGTCTTCAAAAGAACTATCCCTGTTGAAGTCGTTATGAGGAGTATTTCCCTGTATGTGCTCTCGGTATTTACTATACTGACCATCCACATGCTTATGCTTTTTAGCGAAATCGCCTCTCCCTCCTTTCAGCAGGAAAGAGGTTATTTCTTTAAATATCTCTTTGAAACCGTCTCTGCCTTTGGCACGGTAGGGCTCTCCATGGGAGTTACCCCTTATCTTAACAGCATGGATAAGCTCATTTTAAGCGTGCTGATGTTTATGGGCCGGGTAGGGATCCTGACCTTTGCCTATGTAATAGTCAGAAGGGAGAGGCCCGAATTTGAGTTCCGTTATTCAGAAGAAAAGGTTATGATCGGTTAAAAAGGAGCGGGCTATGAGAAGATTTGCCGTGATTGGCCTGGGAAAGTTCGGCTTCCATCTGGCCAAAGCCCTCTTTGAAGATGGGCACGAAGTCATAGCTATCGATAAGGATAAGGAACGGGTACAGGAAATACAACCCTTCTCCACCCAGGCCGTGGTTGCTGATACTACGCACAAAGAAATATTAAAAACCCTGGGGATAGATCAGATGGACGGAGTGCTGGTCAGTACCGGCGAGGACATCGCCGCCAGCATCCTCGTCACTCTCTACCTTAAGGAACTAAAAATCAAACAGATTTTAGTAA
>JASEGX010000082.1 GCA_030017815.1 Thermodesulfobacteriota bacterium
GAAATGCGGTTTCCGTCTCCATGGCCGCTGACGGAGACTCCTTCCTGCATGCCGAATCCGCAGCCCAGAAGATCATGTCCGGCAACGGTATAGAGGCTACGCAGATTACCCGCGGCAACCTTATTGATAATGGCTTGAAGGGTGTGGCTGGAATCGTGGGCGTAAACCAGTCTGCCGGCAGCATCAACAATCAGGACAATGCCGCCAGCATGGCCGTAGGACCAGGTTCTATGGCGGCCCTGTCTGAGGCCGACCTGGGCATGGTCAACACCGGCAATTGTAGCCGGGAAACCGGCGTAGCGTTGACCGATACCTTGGCTAACGGTGCCTTGGCAACAGCCAGCGGTATTGTCGGCGTTAACCAGTCCTCAGGCTGCATGAACAACCAGGCTAATGTCGTGGCCGTTTGTGCGGTTTCGAGCCCGTTCTAAGATGTCTTATCTTTTGTGAAACCGGAGAGAGGGATGTGGACCAACCCCTTCCCTCTCTTCCTAAATAAGTTATCGGGAATTATGTCATTGCGAACGAAGTGAAGTCGTGCCACAGGCAGATTCGCCTTTGGCGAACAATCTCTGGCTACTTGCAATCTCCAACGAGATTGCTTCGTCGTTCCTCAGAGGTGAACTCCTCGCAATGACAAGCTGGATAAAATTTTTAAGCTTTTTAATAAAGACGGTCTCGTAAAAAGTCTGAAAAGGCTGTTTTCTGTCATTCCTGCGAAACTTGTCCCTGACCCCGATCAGGGAGCGGGAATCCAGTAAAAAGGAGATGGATTCCCGTTTTCACGGGAAACCCTGGATGCCGGATCAAGTCCGGCATGACGTTTTTTATGTATTTACCTACAGAATCTTTGAGAGTCTTTAAGCAGCGATGAGAAAAAGTAATAAAATATCGGCCCTTACAGGTATCCTTATTTTTATCCTATCCTGCGCTCTTCACTCATCTGCCTGGGCAGGCACGGTGGTAGTCCGGATGATGCACCGCGGACCGGCCATATACAAAAAGGTCATTAGCCTGCGCGAAAAAAAGTTCGTCAAGATTGTCCCGCAAAGTAAGGATTACAGTTGTGGCGCGGCGGCCATAGCCACCGTTTTAACCTACCATTTTGGTATGGATACTTCAGAAGCAAACACCATTCAGGGGATGCTCAAGGTGGCAGACCTGGAGCTGGTAAAGAAAAAGGGGTTCTCACTCCTGGACTTAAAAAAATATGCTGAAAATATAGGTTACCGAGCCGGCGGGTTCAAGGTTAAGGCCGACCTGCTCGCCAACATAAACAAACCGACGATTGTCCTCATCGATGTCCGGGGTTATTCGCATTTTGTAGTCCTAAAAGGTGTGCGCGGGGAGGATGTCTTCCTGGCTGATCCGGCCTGGGGAAACCGCATCATGAATTTTGCGGATTTCTTAAAGGCATGGAACGGCATTGTCTTTGCCTTTGACGGTCCGAAGCTGGCTGATGCCACCGGGCTAAGGTGTGAAGACCGGGAGGCTATGCCGGTGGACTGTATTCTCCGGATGAAAAGCCTCGACAGTGCCGGACGATTCACTATGGACCCTTCCCAGCAGAGCGCCATTTTTAAGACCATTTATCGGGACAGCTTGTTATGACGATAAAAATACATAGGCTGCGATTGGCGATAGTGGTGTGGAGCATAATCTTTAATCTCGTATTTCCTCACGCGCTATCTGCCGGTCCACCAACTGATCTGTTGGGAGTGGAAGCCGAGGCCGTGCCCGAAGAGGAACTGGGAGAGGTACGGGGTGGCTATGCCGGTTTCTATTTTGCTTTTGACTTCACCGGGTATTGGGACAATACAGGCGGTTGGGGGGGCACGAGCAAGGCGCAAGGTTCTGCGACGTACAACACCGAAGTAGGGGATATTAAGGTTGTGGTGAATGATAGTAATGGTACCACGCCTACAGATATGCCGGTTTCATCTCAGAC
Source organism: Thermodesulfobacteriota bacterium (assembly GCA_030017815.1). GTDB lineage: Bacteria > Desulfobacterota > QYQD01 > QYQD01 > QYQD01 > QYQD01. The sequence continues at coordinate 1,949 of JASEGX010000082.1, forward strand.
CACCATGAGTACCGGAGACAAAGTCGTCAAGATGAGTGCCTTTGTGGGCGATATAAACCAGACTCAGGGCGTAATTCAAATCTGCCAGGTGCCGGGCAGCAACAACATAGTAACCACGGTTATGAACCTTCAGCTTACGGTGATAAATATAAATGATCCATCCAAGGTAGCCCAGTTGTCATCGATATTGCCGGGGCTGGTCGTGCATTGATGATATTTAATTCATCCGAAGGGGCTATTACATGAGCACAAACGGCTTGAAGATGATATTAAAGACAGTACTTATTTCTTGTATGACTTTGCTATTCTCATGGTCACCGGTCAGCGCCGAGCTATCCGATACTATAAGCGAGAGTTCCAGTTCAACCGTTACGGAGGAGACGACTATCACCACGGATATCGCCGTTGGTGTCAGTCAGACGGCTGAGGTTGGCCACTCGGCAGCCAGTTCCGGTACGGCTACGGGAACGAGTAATAATAACCAAATAATCGAGAACAAAGGGATAGAAAAATCTGCCGATATCTGGGCCGATTCATTAAGCGGCTCAAGCGGCATCATCAGCATTAATCAGGCCCCCGGAACGTTGAACAATCAAGGGAGCGCCGTGAATGTCACCTATGCCACTGAGGCTACAGATACCCTACTCCAGGCCACGACGGCCCTGCAGAACCAGAGCTCCGGAAACGAAATCAGCGCAGACGCTTCTAAAATAACCAATGAGATCCACGGTAACGCCTTTTTTGAAGCTACAGGCATCATAACCGTCAATCAATCTGCCGGCAGCCTCAATACCCAGACTACGCTCGTCAATCTTACAATTGGTGCCAGCTCCGCGGTTTCTCTTTCCGATGCCGACCTCGGTATGCTCAATGCCAATAATACAATAACCGATGTCGGCGTCTCACGCACAGATAGCCTGAGCACCTTTGCCCTGCAAGGAGCTAAGGGTATTATCTCTATCAACCAGTCCTCCGGGTGTCTAAACCATCAGGTCAATGCCATCTCTGTATCCGTGCGTGAATTTACTTTATATTAATCAACGAATTATGATAGCATAAAAAGGAGGTAAAATATGTTGCGAGAAAGGATATAGCCATGCGCCATAAAGCCCTTTTTGTTTTATTTATCATCTTAACCTACATATCCATCTTCCCGCCATATATATTAGCTCAGCAAGAAGAACGAAAACCCGTTCCCGGGGTCTCCGTAGAAAAAGGCGGGGCGCTCCTTCCTACCGGGCGATTTGTGCTGGAACCCGCATTTCAATATGCCCATAACTCCAGCAAGCAGCTTGTTTCCATAAGCGGTTTCAGTATATTCAATGCCATTTTGATCGGTCGGTTCAACATAAAAGAGATCGAAAGAGACATTTACATACCTTCTATAACGGCCCGGTTGGGTTTGAAAGACATGGAGTTTAACGTCAAGGTGCCGTGGATGTACCGGAAAGATAAAGAGACAAACCCGGCTGAAGCGGGCACGACCGTATATTCGGCTGATGATAGCGGCCTTGGAGACATCGAAGGTGGGTTTTACTATAAACTGGTCAATGAGCACGGCGCTGTTCCGGACATCATCCTGAGTCTCGGTGTAAAGTCAGACACTGGCCGTGACCCTTACGGGTTGCAGACAGAGACCGCGGGTGGCGAAGTACGCTTCAAGGAATTCCCCACAGGCACCGGGCACTGGGGTTATTCAGGCGGGCTTATCTTTGTCAAGACCACTGACCCTGCCATCGTATTCCTGAACCTGACCTACTTTTATAATGATTCCAGAGACATTGGGACAGAGAATGGCACATTTTACGGCGAAGTTGATCCGGGGGACAGCTTTGAATATAATATAGGTACGGTAGTAGCTCTAAATGAGAAATTTTCTCTCAATTTTACTCTTAACCAGCGGATTACCGGTAAGACCGTGCAAAACGGATCTGAGATAGCGGATAGCGATCTTAACGCCATCTCTCTTAATCTTGGGGGCACTTACGCTATCTCTAAGTGGTTCTCCGTAGATGTAACCGCCGGGATTGGGCTGACCTCCGATGCCAACGATGTAACCTTAATGTTTCGGGTACCCATTAATTTTGAATTTTAGTTTATGCTCTTTCGTCATTCCCGTGCAAACGGGAATCCAGTAGTTTTGGTAGGCTGAGCCCACCCTACATCTACTGGCTAGTGCTCATCCGAAAACTTCCCTTCGTAGGACAGGCGTCCCGCCTGTCGACAGCCGAGACGGCTGTCCTACGGGTGTAAGATGGAACATAGTCCGGGTTTCCGGATGGAAACTAACTATTGCCCCGTGCTTCTTAACCTCTCCGCTCCATATACGGCATGAGCGTGAAGTTGCCCACAGGCCGCCGAGATATCGGCGCCCTTACTCTGACGGATCATAGTTGTGTAATGGTTTTTAATCAGTATTTGCTGGAAGGCCAGAACTCTTTCCGGTGGCGGTGGTTTGAACTCCGAGCCCGGATAGGCATTGAACGGTATAAGATTGATCTTGGCCCGGACATCCCGCAATAGCTTAGCTAAGGCCCGGGCCTGCTCCGGCGCATCATTTACCCCGTCAATAAGAAGATACTCGAAGGTTATCATACGCCGCTGCGGCAGGGGAAAGTGCCGGCAGGCCTCAATTAATACCTCCAGGGGATAAGTCCGGTTGATGGGCATGAGAAAACTGCGAGTCTCATTATCCGGGGCATGGAGAGATACAGCCAGATTTACCGTGATATCCTTACCCAGCCTGTCCATCTGGGGTACAAGCCCGCACGTGGATACGGTTACCCTCCGGCTGGAAAAGCCGCAGCCCTCTTCTGCCAGCAGTATCCGCAGGCTCTTCAGAACATTTTCATAGTTGGCTAAGGGCTCGCCCATGCCCATAAAGACCAGATTGGTCAGCTTCTCCCCGGGGAGAAGTGTCCTTTGGACCGCTAAGACCTGATTTACGATCTCCGAAGTCTTTAAGTTACGTTTAAACCCGCCCTTTCCGGTAAGACAAAACCGGCATCCCATGGCGCAGCCTGCCTGGGATGACAGGCACAACGTGTAATGCCCCTTTTCCGGTATGAGAACGCTCTCGATATAGTTTCCGTCTGAAAGCGCAAAGAGAAATTTTTGTGTGCCGTCCTGCGATCTTTCAATCTCTTTGGGATGAAGGTGGCTGATGTAAGAAAGCTCTGATAGTTTTTCCCGCAGTTCCTTCCCGAGGTTGGTCATCTGGTCAAGGGACGTTACATCACCGCGCCAAAGCCAGCGGAAGATCTGCCCGGCACGAAAACACTCCAGGCCGGCAGATAAAACCCAGCTCTCTAATTCAGGTAGGGTCATATCGCGCAGGTCGATTTTTGTTGCTTCTATACTTGGCATCATTTTCTTGCTGCCGATTCTCCCGCCACCCAGCCTGTGGTGAAGGCCATCTGTAGGTTATAACCACCGGTCTTGGCCTGGAGGTCTATAATCTCACCGCAAAAGTAAAGCCCCTGAATTTTCTTAGATTCCATGGTACCGGGGTTGATCTCCTTCGTCAATACCCCGCCGGCGGTCACAATGGCCTCGCCGAGCGGCCGGGCGCCGCTTACGGTAAGCCGCCAATCGTGCAGAAAACCTGCCAACTTGCGCCGCTCTTCTATGGTAATCTCTGCGCCTTTTTTCTCTCCCGGAATAGCAAGCAGATTGGGGACAATAGCCGCCAGCCGCTGGGGAAGCAGCGCTAACAGGATATTCTTAAGCTGTCTTTTCCCCTGACTCTGGAATTCCCTTATCAATCTGGCATCCAGGGTCCTGGCATCCAGGGCTGGTTTCAGGCAGAGGGAGATCTCTATCCGGCCCTTATCCAGGTGGTCCACCACCGCTCGGCTCAGGCTCAGGATGATCGGGCCCGAGATGCCGAAATGGGTAAAAAGCATCTCTCCGAACTCTTCGCCGATCCTTTCCCCCCGGACATAGACAGAGGCCCGGACATTTTTGAGGGCCAACCCCTGGAGTTCCTTGACATAAGGTTCTTTTATCAAAAGAGGCACGAGATAAGGTCTAATGGGGGCTATGGTGTGCCCTAATTCCTGAGCCATCCGAAACCCATCCCCGGTGGAACCGGTTTGGGGATACGAGGCCCCGCCCGTAGCCAGTATGACCCGATCGGCGGCGAGATAGCCGCAACTCGTGTCTAATCCAACTAACCGGTTATTCTCCATCCGGATATGTTTCACCGCACAGTTTTTAATGATGGACACGCCGTGTTCTTTGGTGAATCGCAATAGGACGCTAACCACATCAAGGGCGCGGTTGGAGGCCGGAAAGACGCGTTGTCCGCGTTCCACCACCGTCGGCACTCCCCTGGCATCTAAAAAGTCCGTGAGATCGTGATGGAAAAAGCGATTCAGGGCATTTATCAGGAAGCGGCCATCCGGTGTAAAGTTGGCTACATAGTCGTTGATAGTGCCGATGTTGGTAACATTGCAGCGTCCCTTACCTGTGATGCCCAGTTTTAGGCCAAGCCGCGGCATTTTTTCCAGCAAGGTTACACTGGCCCCACAAGCCGCCGCTCTGCCTGCGGCCATAAGACCCGATGCCCCGCCGCCAATGACTATGATCTTTGCTGGCACTTTATGTCCAACACGTATTTTGATATTAAGATTTGAGTATTGTTTCGGATTTCCCGCCGTGGGCGGATTGGCCTCTGTCGGACGCGCTTCGGATTTTATGATTTGGCCACTTTCATGGTGCGCAATTTGGCCAGTTCCCAGGCATAGTCATACAGATGGAGACCCTTACTGCTGGCAATGATCTCTCCGTCTCCCACGCCGATCTCCTGGGCCATATACTCTTTGAGCATCTGTATGGCCGCCAGGTTGGCCGGAAAGCCGTTCCACAGGTCCCAGGAACGGAAATAGACCATGAAATGGAGTTTGCCGTAGCGGATGCGCGTATCAATACCGCGCAAACAGGGAGGGTCATTGAGGTATATGGTAGAAGGGTCACCCACGGTCATATAGGCCTGATTGGTGCCGTGGCCGTCTTCTTTATACATGCGAATGACTTCTTGAATCTGCGGTTCCAGGTATTGACCGTATGTATATTCTTCGTTTGGCCTGCGGGCCGAGGTCATGAGGTAAGGGAGATATTCCTCTACATAGCCCGGCGCTACAGGATTTGGTATGCCTAAGGATGGCGGGATGTCTGGAATAAGGGGACGCACGCCGGGATATTTTATGCGCACGACCACAAAGTCAAACTCCAGCCGCTTTTGTCCTTCGTAACTACCGCGTTCGATGGTATAGGTATGTCCCTTTTCTATGATGTGATAGACACATTGGAACCAGGCATCGGGCAGGTCCCGGGCCTCAATATTTTCGATGTGCAGTCCCTGGGTCATTTGGCACTCATTTCTGAAAAAATATCTTTGCCGCCAGGAGTAGCAAGACGACGGCAAATATTTTCTTAAAGGTACCTGTAGAAACGTTTTGCAATAGTCTTGCTCCGACTTGGGCACCTAAAATTCCGCCCAGACCAAGCAGAGCCCCTACCTTGAAATCCACGTGCTGAAACTTACTATGCGCAAACACCGCTGAGAGGGAGATAACCAGTATGGCCGCAAAAGAAGTCCCCACCGCCTCCTGGGCTGAAAAGCCGATGAAGATCAGGAGCGGGACCATAATAAAACCGCCGCCCAGTCCGGTAAAACTGGCCGCTATACCCACTATTATCCCGGCCATTATAAATAAAATAGAGTTGCTATAGGTGGGATTGAACGTCATGATGCCGGGTAATTTAGCCAAAGCACCTTCATTAGTCAATTATTTTTCCTCGATCCCGTAAGGTCTAACAATTTCAAGGCGTTAAATAAGGCTTTAAATTGACAACTTGATTTTTACCTTTCACAAACAAAGTGAACTGGCCTAAGATATAAAGAAAGCCATGGGCTTAGGTAAGAATATAAGCCAAAAATATACGGTCTCCGGGATAAAACGCAAGTTCGTTTTATTTTTTGTATTGGTCTTATCTATACTTCTCTTTGGGAATTCATCCGGCAATAATCTTCGCTTCGTGGATAACCACGACGGCACGGTTACAGACCAGGCTACCGGCCTTATGTGGTCTAAAAATGCTGCTCCGGCCATTATTGCGTTAGACTGGTATGGTTCTCTAAACTACATAGCCAAACTCAATGTTTCTGCCTACGCCGGATATCGGGATTGGCGGTTGCCAAATATCAACGAGTTATCGAGCCTCCTGGATAAAAACTATTATAACCCAAGCTTGCCCCCCGGGCATCCCTTTAAGGCTGTGAATGCCTGGTACTGGACGGCAACCACCAAGGCTGGTTACCCTGAAGCCGCATGGCGTGTGTACTTCTTCCTCGGAAATATCGATTACCGGCCAAAAATCTACACTAAAAGCCATACTTGGCCGGTACGATCTATGAAGGTCAACGTACCCCGGACCGGACAGGTACGTTCTTACTACCAATTGGATGACGGCGCACTGCAGATAGGGAGATCCTGGCCGAAACCACGTTTTAAAGATAATGGAGATGGAACAGTCACTGACCAACTCACCGGTTTAATGTGGTTAAAGGATGCTGACCCGACTAAAGGGAAGAAGGATTGGTCTCAAGCCCTTGCCTGCGTTACGCATATAAACGCCCATAAGGTCGCCGGTTATTCAGATTGGCGATTGCCACACTTGAAGGAACTGCAAACAATTTTTGATTATGGCCGGGTAACTCCGGCTTTACCTTCAGTACACCCCTTTTCGAATGTTGCCCTTGATTGGTACTGGTCGCAGGATGTGAATATTCAGGATATGCGCTATACCTGGTGTACAAATTTAGCTACCGGCGTCGTCGATTACTATCACCGCGAGCATCACCGGAAATACATCTGGCCGGTAAGAAACTATGGCAAGCATTAAAACTTACGTGGCAAGGGTTGAGGCATGAAGGCTATTTCCCCCTGCTCTAGAAAATACTCATCGGTCATACCGGCGATAAAGTCGCGCACTACTTCGGCTGGCTCTGTTTCTTCCAGGTAGGAGGGAATCATCCCATCTAAAAAGTCTTTGAAGATGCCTGATTCTTGATTGTTGTCCAGGATATCATTTAGATATGTTACAAAGAGATCGGCGTAGAGGCGTTTGATCTTTGCTGCCTGGGTCTTTATGGCCGGATTTCGATATATCCTTTCGATATTGAAATCTTTCAGCTCCTTCAGGGTATCGGCCACTTCCGGGCTGAAGACAACAAAGTTTTTCCCCATACTCGACAGCAGAATATCTTCTACTAAGTTATAGACTATCGAGCCGTTTGTATCACCCAATCTTTTTTTACAGCGCTCAGGAATATCTTCACGCCGGATAAGATTAAGGCGGATGGCATCTTCTACGTCCCGTCCTATATAACTAATGGTGTCTGCCATGCGCACTACACATCCCTCCATGGTCATGGGGATAAGTTCCGTCATGGAATTTTTTCTCTTACTCTCCAGCTCCTGTTCTAACGCAGAGAATGTCTTTTCCTTCTGCGGGGCAAGGCGGGTGCTGTGCACTTCACCATCATGGCATAATATGCCGTCCAGAACCTGTAAGGATAGGTTCCATCCGCGGCCTTTATGTTCAATCTTTTCCAGGAATCGCACGCTCTGGATGTTGTGTTGGAACGCGCCTATACCGTGCTTTACACATATTTCAGAGAGATAACCCTCTCCATCATGGCCAAAAGGAGGATGCCCGATGTCATGGCCCAGGGCGATAGCCTCAATAAGGTCCTCGTTCAGTCCCAGGTACCGGCCAATAGTCCGGCCTATCTTTGACACCAATTGGACGTGAAGGACGCGGTGCGTAATATGGTCATTTTTGATAAGGGAGAAGACCTGGGTCTTGTCAATATAGCGGGTGTAGGCCTGGGAGTGCAGGATGCGATCGGCATCGACTGAAAATTCCTGTCTATGGCCATGGAGTAAGCGCTCTTCCGGTTGTCGGCGCAGAGCCTCAGTGCTCAATGTGGCATAAGGGGAAAGATTCCGTCGTTCACGTTCGTTTAAATTTTCTTTTAAGAGAATAAGTTCGTCGCCCATATATTAAGATATAAACACTATGGAACAAATTGGGCAAATACTTTTTATTAACGAATTATCTTACTTAGGTGAACATGCATAGCGAGCGCATTCCCCGCTGCTT
>JASEGX010000267.1 GCA_030017815.1 Thermodesulfobacteriota bacterium
CCCCCCTTTAGTAAAGGGGGGGTACATCGTATCCCCCCTTTGGAAAAGGGGGGTGAGGGGGGATTATTTTCATCGTCCTTTGTGTCGCCATGCGACATGTGTGTTTCATAAAAGCGGTCGGGCAGGAAATCGTCATTTTTTGTAAATCCTTCTCGGATATTATAGAGTCTTTCCAGGTTCCAGATCCGTTCGCCGATCTTATTGAGATCGTCTGCTGTAAAGATTTCGCCGGTTACGGCAGTCAGTATATTGGCATATTCTTCCTGTCCGGCCCCCAGGTAGGCAAACTTGCATACTACCAGAGAGTCTACAGCGGCAAAAGTATCTTGAAATATGGCCACGTAAGAAGGTTTGCCTGTGAAGGTGCGTGGCTCAATAGCTTTGGGCTTACGCAGCACCTCCGGAGCAACCATATAGGCTCCCAAGTGACATCCGCCCCGGTTAGATGTCCCGTAGGCCAGCGCCAGGCCGTAAGCTTTACGTGGGTCGTATGCTGGGAGTTCTAACCCTTTAACGGTCATCGAAGCCTCTTTTCGGTTTTGGGCCCGGGCATAATGCAGTGAACCTTCGGCTAAGGTAGCACCTGGACCGCTTGCCTCACCAATGTTCTTGACCAGATCGCAAGTCTCGGTTGGGTTAAGCTTCTGGCCTCTTATCTCGGCGTAGCAAGAAAGGGTAGAGCCAACGCTGATTGTGTCCAGACCGTAGTCATTACAGATTTGATTAACCTTGACAATAGATTGCAGGGTGCTGTTTTCATTATTGGGGCCGAACATGCCTAAGGTTTCATATTCCGGCAGAGGGATATGGTCGTGTGTTTCCTTCTTGCAGGCCACGGGACAGGCAAGGCAGGCCCGGCTCCTTGGTTTGAATAATTTTCTCAAGGCCTCTGCCGCTAGAAGATCAGCTTCTGGAAAGGACCTTTTTCTGAAATTGGCTACGGGCAGAAGCCCGGCCCAATCAATTACCTTGACCAGACTCGGCGTTCCAAGAAAGGAGAAATTTTTTAGAACTGGGCTGGCCACAAGGATTTTTCTCAAGTTTTCCTGGCGGGTTTTAAATTCTTCTGGCCTGGCTACTTGCGCCCTACCGTTACCATTGACTGCGATGGCCTTGAGTCCTTTAGCGCCCATTACAGCGCCCAGGCCACCTCGGCCAAAGACATGGGAGCGATTGTGCATTATAGAGGCCAGAGGGATCTTTTTTTCTCCAGCTATGCCAATGCAAAGCACGGCCTTATAATCTTTGAGGTAATCAATGACCTGTCCGGTATTTTTTTCCCACAGTTTTTGAGCATTCCTTAGAGTTACTCGATTGCCTTCAATTTCCAACAAAAGTGGTTCTGGAGAGGTGCCATCTATAATTATGGCATCATAACCCGCTTTTTTCAGTTGTACGCCGAATGTACCACCTGCGTTGCTGTAGCAGATGGTGCCTGTTAACGGTGATTTGGATACCGCGGTGGCGCGGCCAGAGGCCAGCGTGCCGGTGCCGGTAAGGGGACCGGCCGCAAAGACCAGCAAATTATTTGGCGCCAACGGCTCGACCGGGCCACGATCATAGACCCATTTTACCCCCAGACCACGGCCACCTAAATACAGTTCCCTTTCATGGAGGTCAAGCTTTTCCTCCTCGATGGTCTTGTGAGTCAAATCGACCTTTAGTATTTTGCCTGTCCACCCAAACATTACGTGTATGATAGCTACTATATCGGGGAAGGGAAGTCAAATCCAAAACTATTTGGAGAGAAGGTAACACAGGGGGCAGTATTGGTTTTATAATATATTGGTAACGTTCAAAAGGTGAGGCATCAATGTATTTCGACCGATTGGAT
>JASEGX010000268.1 GCA_030017815.1 Thermodesulfobacteriota bacterium
CCAAAGACAATGAACTTGGTGCCCGTCAACTCTTCCAGGCCCATCGGCCCAAAGGCATGCAGTTTAGAGGTGCTGATGCCTATTTCCGCCCCGAGACCCAACTGCCCGCCGTCGTTAAAGCGGGTCGAGGCATTGACCAGAACCACGGATGAATCTACATCGTTTAAAAACTTCCTGGCCCGGCTATAGTCCGAGGTTATTATGGCCTCAGTATGATTGGAGCCGTAACGGGCGATATGCTTTATGGCCTCATCCATATCCTTTACTACCCGGACGGCCAGTATCAAGTCCAGGTACTCGGCCGGCCAATCCTCTTCCGTAGCAGGGACGGCCCGGGGCAATATCTTCCGGGTCTTTGGACAGCCGCGCAGCTCAACCCCGGCCTTGGCAAAGTCCCTGGCCATGGCCGGGAGAAAGTCCCGGGCTATTTTTTCATCGACCAACATGGTCTCCATGGCGTTACAAACCCCGGGCCTCTGCACCTTGGCATTGTAGCATACCTTCCTGGCTATTTCGATGTCCGCACTTTCATCCACAAATATGTGGCAGACTCCCTTGTAGTGTTTAAGCACAGGAATACGGGAATTTTCCGCCACAAAACGAATAAGGCTTTCACCGCCGCGTGGGATTATCAAGTCAATATATTCTTCCAGTAGCAGCATCTCTTTTACGGCTTCCCGGTCGGTGACCGGTATTACCTGAATAGCCTCCCCGGGTACTTTAAACTTCTCCAGCGACTTCTGCAACACCCCGGCCAGGACGAGATTGGAATGAATAGCCTCCGAACCGCCCCGCAGCAGGATGGCATTTCCTGCTTTCAGGCAAAGCGCCGCCGCATCCACAGTAACGTTCGGTCTGGATTCATAGATCATACCGATTACGCCCAGGGGTATGCGCATCCGCCCTACCTGAAGCCCGTTGGGGCGCCTCCACATCCTGACCACCTCCCCGACCGGGTCCGGCAAGGCGGTCACTTCCGCCAGGCCGTCGGCCATGGTTTTTATGACCTTGTTTGTTAAGGTCAGGCGGTCAATAAAAGCGGCGGAAAGCCCTTTTTTCTTAGCCGCCTGGAGATCTTTTTCGTTGGCTTTTTGTATCTTTTTGGTCTGTTTTACTAACTCCTCAGCCATGGAGAGAAGGACATTATTTTTGGTATCTGTAGGCAGCTTGGCCACCACCCGGCCGGCATCTCTGGCCGCCTTGGCCATATCCAGCATCAGTTTTCTAATATCCAAAGTAGCCTCTCCTTTCTATAAGCCGTGAGCTATGAGCTATAAGCCATCAGCTCTGCGGCAAAACAACCAGGTTATCCCGGTGTATAACCTCATCGTAGTCCTTGTGCCCTAAGATAGCGGCAATTTCCTGGGTCTTATGCCCTTTAATCTTCTCAATCTCCGCAGAGGCATAATTTACCAGGCCGGCCGCAAATGCCGTTCCGGTTTGATCCACACAGTGGATCGGGGCTCCCACGTCAAAATTCCCCTTAATCTCTGTAATTCCCGAGGGCAGCAGGCTCTTACCGTTTACCATAACAGCCTTTTTGGCCCCATCATCGACTACCAAAATCCCTCTGGGTTTAAGGGTAAAGGCTATCCAGTACTTGCGGCTGGTCATCCTCTGCCCGTGCGGTTGGAAGAGGGTACCATAATCCTCACCGGCGAATATCTTTTCCAGGATGTAGGGGACCTTGCCATTGGCGATAATAGTCGGGATACCCTGGGAAGATACCATCTTTGCGGCCTTGACCTTGCTGAGCATTCCCCCACGTCCCATAGACCCGGGGATACCGCTGGC
>JASEGX010000083.1 GCA_030017815.1 Thermodesulfobacteriota bacterium
ATGCCTGAAAGACTCCGGTATCTTTGCCCATACAAACATCGTCCCAAGGGGTTTTTTAATAGGCCATCCTATCCGTTCTAATCCACCCACAAGCGCATCCCTCCGGCGTCTGTAAATATCAACCGTCTCCTTTACACAATCCTGTGGGCCATTCAAGGCAATAATACTTGCAATCTGTATTGGCTGAAACACCCCGTAATCAAGATAGCTCTTTATCTTCGTAAGTGCGCCCACCATTTCTTTATTGCCAACACAGAAGCCGACCCTCCAGCCCGGCATGTTATAACTCTTTGACACAGAGAAGAACTCAACACCCACATCTTTAGCGCCCGGCACCTGAAGAAAACTCGGGGCCGTATATCCGTCAAATACAAGGTCTGCATAAGAGATATCATGAACCACCATGAGGTCATTATCCAGGGCAAAGTCAACCACCTTCTTGAAAAAGCTGATGTCTACTACAGAGGTGGTAGGGTTATGCGGGAATGATACAATCAGCATCTTGGGCCTTGGCCACGTCTGTTTATAGGCATTACACATATCCTCAAAGAAGTCGTTATCCTCTCTGAGTGGTATGCTCTTTATCTCCCCGCCTACGATGATAACACTATACGGGTGTATCGGGTATGTGGGATTTGGTGTCATCACCACATCGCCAGGACTAATTGTCGCAAGTGCAAGATGTGAGATGCCTTCTTTCGCCCCTATGGTAACAACAGTCTCTGTCTCAGGATCAAGGTCTACATTATACCTTCGCTTATACCAATCAACTATTGCGGCCCTGAGCTTTGTAATACCTTTGGATGCCGAATATCTGTGGTTCTTGGGGTTTTTTACCGCCTCAGTAAGCTTGTCCACAACATGGGGCGGGCTCGGGAGGTCAGGATTACCCATTCCGAGGTCAATAATGTCTTCCCCCCTCCTCCGTGCATCAATCTTCATAGTGTTCACAATACTGAACACATACGGCGGCAGCCTTTTTATTCTTGAAAATTCACGCATAATATTCTTTCCATTATCTTAAGTGTTTAAATATTAAAGATTTTTCAGATAGTTGTCAACCCTTCGATAAACTCAGGGCAGGCCATTCGACAAGCTCAGGGCAGGCCCATCTTTTTGCGGTTCTTCCTACCAAACAACTCTGCCAGGATTTTCTCCATCCTTGCATAATGCGTCCCCTTCCAGTATATCTTGTGGCACTTAGGGCACTTGCCAAATACATCCTGTGTCTTACATACATATTCAGGAACGGCTCTGCATACCTCTTCTTTGGTACAAGGTTCAAGGAAGTCATTGCACATTATACACCGGGAAAATGGTTCAGCCGGGTAAGGGATGTTAAGCTCTCTGACTACCTGCTTAATCTGTTCAAAAGGTTGGTCATATGATATAAAGAGAAAATTCTTTATACCCCTCCTCCTGATCAGGAGGGTATCCCTTGTCAACAGGACCCTTTTTTCTACTACAGCCAGTCTTAAAAGTTCTGAGTCCCGGACATGCCTGAAATAGGCAGTATCATAACCAAATATACGTAACCACTTTGCAAGCCTTCCAAGCATCTCATCGGCTATAAACTTCATATGTCCCTCAAGCCACTATTATCACATATCTGCAAGGGTAGAGACACATTTTTAATTGCCTTCGGGTTGAATTCCCCGCCGCTTGCGGCGAGATTGTCCTTATTTAGAGGTTTTGATACCCCGTCAGCTTGCTGCGGGGTAGTTCATTTAATTTCATGAATATCCATTTTGTCTAAGTTTTCCTGACTTCTGGTTTAAAGCTCCTGATGTAGGAGACATTGGGCTGTGTCCCCCTCTCGCCGTCCTTCAAAAGATCCCCTTTATTGTTCTTCAGCCTGGAGGATTTATGTTTTTTGAGCGTCTTACTGATCTCGCTGTTTTTATCATCGAGGTCGCCGAAGGTGCGGGCATTTGCAGGACAGGAGACGACACAGTAGGGTTCTTCACCCTTTTTTACCCTGTGAATGCAGAAGGTGCACTTCTCGATCATGCCATCCTTCCGCACGTCTTTGTAACCCGGATACCTGTACGCATTGCGGTGAGGGGGGATGGCGCCGGCCTTGTCTGCCACCTCTGAGCCTGATGCCGTACACCCCTTTATCAGCTCATTCTTATCCATGTGCGACTCATCTGTCTTGCATGCTATGGTGCATGAACCACAACCCACACATTTCTGGAGGTCTACGACCATTCCGTATCTTGGCATAAATGACGTCCCCCTCCTTACAATCTTTCAATCCTCACACCCGTAAATCCACCGTTTCTTGCAGTACCTCCTGTCAGGCGTTCATAGTCATCGGGCAGAAGCTCATTGTTATTGGCTCCCCTTGGCCTTGCAGTGTGATAATCCATCGCAGCAACCCTGCCATAGGCCCAGTGCCCTTGCCCATAGCACTTTGCATCTGTTCCGGGACGCACGCCTTCCCAGAGTTTTGCCTTCACTATAATGCCCCCGGCCGGTGATGTCACCTTCACTGTATCACCCGTCTTGATCCCGAGTCTTTTGGCATCGAGGGGATTTATCTTCAACACATCTTCCTGGCTCTCATCTCCCACATCCACCTTCTTGAATTCATGATACCATGTGGAGTTCTGGCTCCTCCCCTCCCGGTTGAGCCTCGATTTGTAGTCAATAAAAGTAAAAGGATACCCCCTCTCATCCCCCCATCTCTTTGGCGGTTCATAGTGAGGGATAAAGGCTGTTTCTCCCTACATGGGAAACTTCTTGATACCTTGGGGCAATTCGACATCCGGCCAAAGATTTATAGAAAAAATATGTCTGTTGATATAGAATAACACCAATGAGGTTTTACCCATGATCAAGCTCGAGGACCTTCAACCCAATGCCACTATTCGGGGCATCCTTCTTGATACCCTTGTTACAGTTATTAGTGTGCAGTGGTTCGGTTCCGAGGCGCTTGAGTTCACCTATAAGGACCCAGCGGGCCGCGTGGCAAACCAACTTTTGTACCGTCACGATGAACCGCGCCTGGAAGTTGTAGAACATGGCGTATATGGCGAAGCTGGACGGCAGCTACGAAATCGGAGAGTGCCTCCTCACCATCAGCCTTGGTGAACCATACAAAGATGACTGCTACAAGCTTCAAGCTTATCGCGGCCATCATCGAACGTGGCGGAGGAATTGCAATATGAGCGCAACCCTTCATCCGGTGTTTACCATCGGCCACTCCACGCACTCGCTGGAGGCATTCATGGCGCTGTTAAGGAAACACGGTGTGACGGCTCTGGCGGACGTACGCTCGGCGCCCTACAGTCGCTATAACCCACAATTTAACCGGGAGGCTCTCGAGAAGAGCCTGACGGCAAATGGCATCAAGTACGTATTTCTGGGACGGGAACTTGGTGCGAGACCGGACGATCGTTCGTGTTACGTGAATGGGCGAGTGCAATACGCACGCCTTGCCCACACGGAACTGTTTCGCAGCGGCATTGAGCGTGTTGTACGGGCACAGATGAATACTGCATTACCCTGATGTGCGCCGAAAAGGAACCCCTTGAGTGCCATCGCACACTCCTGGTAGCCCGTGCCCTGGCAGAGCGCGGGATTATCGTCCAGCACATCCTGGGGGATGGACGACTGGAGTCCCATGAGGCTGCGATGGAGCGGCTGCTTGACGTCGTTGGTCTGCCGCATCAGGACCTTTTTCGCACGAAGGATGCATTAATCTCGGAGGCTCTCGCGCAACAGGAGGAACGGCTGGCATACGCCGATGATAAATTGCCGGTTGACACAATAAGGGAAACGCCATGAAAATATTTACGATCGGGTTTACGAAGAAGTCCGCACACCATTTTTTCGAGTTGGTGCGCAAGTCAGGCGCAAAGCGCGTCGTAGATATTCGGCTGAATAATGTCTCGCAACTCGCCGGATTCGCAAAGAAAGACGACCTTGCATACTTCTTGAAGGAGATTTGCGGAATGGAGTATGTCCATCTGCCCGAGTTGGCGCCAACTCAGGAGATGTTGGACGAGTACAAGAAGCAACGCGGGGACTGGAGAATGTATGAGATCCGCTTTCTCGAGCTCATGAAACAGAGACGCATTGAGGAGACGGTTTCGAAAGAGCTAATCGCAGACGGCTGTCTCTTGTGCAGCGAGGACAAACCACACCACTGCCACCGCCGGCTTGTTGCAGAGTATTTAAAACAACATTGGGGTGATGTTGACATCACCCACCTTGGATAGGAGACCCGCACCATGGCAATTACCAACCACGAACGTGTAGGCAAGGCATTAGATTTGCTCAAGCAGGGGCTTCAGCCCTTTGTAGAGAGGGAACTGAAGGCACAACACGCTCAGCTCTGGTTCGAAGAGGCAAAGGCGGCTGTCAGCGACACCCAAGCTAATCTCTTCGGAACCGAAGCGGAACCACACTGGGATGTGGCCATGCTTCTCTCTGTCATGTGGAGCCAATGGCAGGTTGTGTTCCGGAAGACCCTGGGACAGGCCGAGAGAAGCCTCGTCAGCGAACTTCGGGATGTGCGTAACAAGTGGGCGCACCAGCAGCCCTTCTCGAGCGACGACGCCTATCGAGCACTCGACTCTGTCGGCAGGCTGCTCACGGCGGTTTCAGCGCCACAGGCGGATGAAGTGGATAAGATGAAGCAGGAGCTTCTGCGTGTCCGCTTTGACGAGCAGGTACGCACTGAAAAGCGAAAGGCCGCGGGCACGGCCATTGAGAGTCAGACCACAGGAAGCATAAAACCATGGCGCGAAGTGGTCACGCCTCACAGGGATGTGGCGAGCGGCCGCTATCAGCAGGCGGAGTTCGCGGCGGACCTTTGGCAAGTCGCTCTGGGTCAGGGGACAGAGGAATACAAAAATCCGCAGGAGTTCTTCCGGCGAACGTATCTGACGGAGAGCCTGAAGCGCCTGCTCGCGGGCGCTATACAACGGTTATCGGGCCATGGCGGGGATCCCGTTGTCCAGCTCCAGACAAATTTCGGGGGCGGCAAGACCCACTCGATGATGGCCCTCTACCATCTGGTATCAGGTGTTCCACCCGGTGAATTGGCCGGCATGGATGCGCATCAGCGTATCATGAATTTCAGCCGGTATGGTGTTCCACCCGGTGAATTGGCTGGCATGGATGCGGTGCTCCAGGAGGCCGGAGAATCACACCTTCCGAAGGCCAGGCGCATCGTGTTGGTTGGGAACAAGATCTCTCCCGGCAATCCTGTAACGAAGCCTGACGGCACGGTCGTGCGCACACTCTGGGGCGAACTCGCGTGGCAGCTTGGAGGCAAGAAGGCATTCATGCAGGTGAGCGCGGATGATGAAAGGGGAACCAGCCCGGGCGACATTTTACGGGAACTGTTCACCGAATACGGCCCTTGCCTCATCCTGATTGACGAGTGGGTGGCCTATGCGCGGCAGCTTCATGAACAGAGTGATCTGCCGGCAGGAAGTTTTGAGACCCAGTTTACATTTGCCCAGGTCTTAACCGAGTCCGCGAAATTAGCGAATAACTGCCTGCTGGTTATCAGCTTGCCTGCATCGGATACGGCAGGTTCCCCTCACACACAGGCGGATGACGCGGAAGTCGGCGGTCAGAGGGGCAGGGAGGCGCTCGACCGGCTGCGCAATGTGATCGGGCGTGTGGAGTCTTCATGGCGGCCGGCAAGCGCTGAGGAGAGTTTTGAGATCGTACGGCGAAGGCTCTTTGAACCGCTGGTTGACCGGACACAATTTGTGGCCCGCGATACAGTGGCCCGTGCGTTCTATGATCTGTACCGGACGCAACATCAGGAATTTCCACCGGAATGCCGGGATCCGGAATATGAGACCCGGCTCAAGGCGGCCTACCCGATACACCCGGAGGTGTTCGATCGGCTCTATACAGACTGGTCCACGCTCGTGAAGTTTCAACGCACCCGTGGAGTGTTACGTCTTATGGCGGCCGTGATCCACAGCTTATGGGAGAAGGGGGACCGTAATCCATTGATCCTTCCATCGAACATCCCGATTGACGACCAGCGGGTTCAATTTGAGTTGACCCGATACCTGTCGGACAACTGGGTCCCGGTAATCGAAAAAGATGTGGATGGCCCGAACTCGCTTCCCATGCGAATAGACAGTGATGTGCCTAACCTCGGCAAATTCGCCGCCTGCCGGAGAGTCGCGCGTGCAATCTATCTGGGCTCTGCACCGATCACGACAGCGGCCCATCGCGGGCTTGAAGACCGGCGTGTGAAACTCGGCTGTGTGATACCGGGGGAAACACCGGCTGTTTTCGGAGATGCCCTGAGGCGGTTGGCAGGAGCGGCCATATATCTTTATCAGGATGGACCGCGATACTGGTATTCGACCCAGGCCACAGTGACGAAGCTGGCAGAAGATCTCGCCGAGCAGCTCAAGCGTGACCCGAACAAAGTGGTGCAGGAACTCGAAACCAGACTGAGGTCTGATCTGCGCAGAACCGGAGATTTCAGCCGTATCCATCCCATACCTGCCTCAAGCCAGGATGTCCCGGATGATCTCGACGCTCGGCTGGTGGTCCTCGGCCCGGATTATCCATACGCCAAAGAACCGGGAAGTCCTGCCGAACTTGCGGCGAAGAGCATTCTTGAGTCACGGGGCAACAGTCCTCGACTCTATCGTAACACACTTGTCTTTCTCGCATTAGATAGAACACGGCTGCAGGATCTCGACGAGGCGATACGCCGGTATCTTGCATGGAAAACGATCCTTGAAGAGAAGGAGGCGCGGGATCTTTCGCCCCATCAGGTTAAGCAGGCAGAAACACAAAAACAGGCTGCGGATGGAGCTGTATCGGCACAACTTCCGGAGGCTTACCAATGGTTACTGGTGCCTATCCAGGAGACTCTGCAATCGGCTATCGGATGGCAGGTCATCCGGCTTTCTGGTCAGGACGCACTGGCTGTGCGTGCAAGCAAAAAGCTTAAGAATGATGAACTCTTGATAACGAGTTTCGCTGCCTCCCGGCTGCGCATGGAACTCGATCGTGTTCCGTTGTGGCGGGGCGGACATGTTGCGATCCGACAGCTTGTCGAGGACTTCGCGCGCTACCTTTATCTGCCACGTCTGCAGTGCCCCGAGGTGCTTATCGAAGCGATCCGAAATGGCCTCGGGCTGTTGACCTGGGAGCAAGACACGTTCGCCTACGCAGAAAGCTATGATGAAACGAATGGACGCTATCGGGGTTTGCGAACAGGTCAGCAAGTGATGATCCAGGACAGCAACACTCCGGGCCTGCTTGTCAGACCGGACATTTCACGCCGGCAGTTAGACACAGAGTCTGCCCTCCAGGTGAGTGCCGGAGCCCAGACCAGGAGCGGTGGAGATAATACATCTACGGCGACCGGGCCGGGGATAGGGATTATACTGCAGCCAGGGGAACCATCTCCCCCCCCCAGGCCACGGCGTTTCCACGGCAACGTGAAGCTCGACCCGATGCGCGTCGGTCGCGATGCAGGCCGGATTGCCGACGAGGTGATCGCACACCTCACCGGGATTGTGGGTGCAGACGTGACCGTGACACTGGAGATTAATGCGGAGATCCCTGACGGAGCGACGGAGCAGATCGTCCGCACCATTACGGAAAACGCCCGGACACTGAAGTTTACGAGCCAGGGTTTTGAGGAAGAATAACAGTGAGCGACCCATCAAAATAATCTGGCGTCTTCATCACCCTATGCCTGCTGACATCTTTGAGGAAAACCGCCGCGGTGGATAATGCATCGCCTTTCCTTTTTATCCACGAAACAAATTGTCCTCAGAAAAGAAAAAAAGTATAATTGGTAGGCCGACCGGATTTCTTTATCATCCAGAACCTTGCAGATACAGTAAGGCCAGATGAGAAAGTTGAGATTATCCGGTATATTATTGTGGAGGAAGATAAATGGAACAGAATTGGATACTAAAGGAAGCTAATAAGGTCCGTAAATCAAGTAATGTGGTAATCCTTGAGAAGCCGGATGTGAAGAGATATCTGAACGGTCTTCTTTTAAAAAGGTTCTGGCCGGTTATTCATAGCAGCCTTGAGGCCAGTGACTACGTCTACTTCCCGGAGTCAAATCCTGAAACAGAATGGGAAGAGGGCCAGACGCTAACGAGGTCACTAACCTTTATGCTCTCTGATGGAAGGTATCTTTTCTTTAGAGGAAATTTGAGTTGTTCTACAGAAGGGTGGATGCTTGGAAGAAAATTTTATTTGTCTTTATCCCAGGAAAATGATCTCCATGTAATAATTGAGATATTGGGTAACAGCCGGTTTGCCGGGTATCCTCCAACCCTCTCAATATACAAGGCATCAGATAAAAAAGGCGCCGACTTTTACGAGATTACCTTTCATGCCGGCAGCGGGGCAGGGTGGGGTTATGGGGAAGAGTATGTAGATGAGAAAATAAGAAAGATCATTGATGTTAATATCCGGATGTATGATTTTGCAATAGACTCCATCATAACTCCACAAGACTTAGGAGAGTTTTTAACGATTGCTTACGAGGCATATGAGGCATACTGAAGATTCCCTGCTATGACAAGCATTAGTGAGGCTCAAGGTGAATACCTCATAAAGCCGGTTGTACCTGCATTTATAGCAGTTGCAAGCAGAATAGCATCGGGTGCAGCAATTCTCGGTGAAACCTATCTCCCTTGCGAATGCGGGACAAGAATGTCCCGCCTATCGCGATAGGCGTGGTTTTCTAACCCAGATGTAGGGGCATTTACCTGATATTTCACCGAGAATTCATGGAATGATTATGCTGGTCTGGAAGTGGCTTTTATGGTATGATTGCGTGATATGGCATAAAAGTCTAAAATGGGGTTAGTTTATGAAATGCATCATCCGTATTGCATCTTTTGTAATTATTCTTACCCTGACGGCCGGCTGCGGGTCCAACTGGACACGCACTGACGGCACACCGGTAAATACAGATGACCTGATTCAAGGTCGAAAGTATAATTACTCCCTTGCCCGTTTCGTGTCTTCTCCGGCGATGGAAACGTATCTCAAGGAGGCTATTAAAAAGCAGTCCCTCGAATCATCTTCCGGCGGGGGCATTTTAACTGATACTCAGACGATTACCGGTACAGGTGGTATGTCCGGGCACGAAGGCATGAGTTCCTCTGATCGCTCTCAGGCTGTATATTCCTCAACCATTCTGCAGGAGTCCGGCGTTGACGAGGCGGACCTGATCAAGACTGACGGCCGGCATCTTTATGTGGCGGTCAAGAGTCCCTATCCCTATTACGGATTCATGGAAGGGATGATGGCTCTGGGCAAGACAGATGTAGCAAGTGGATCTTCCGGCGGGGAGGACCCTTTCTATCAGGAATACGCCAACAAGATCAGGGTCATGGAGCTCTCCGATTCGCCGCCTTCCGCCTCGGAGTTGGCTGTGATCAGTTTAATGGACTCCTCAATCGTAGATAGTCTCTACCTGGTGACCGATCGTGGTGAAGGGCTCTCTGACCTCCTTGCTGTTATTGGCACTGGAGGCTCCGGCGCTCCCATGGAGTACTGGTTTATGCCCTGGTACTGGAGAAGCGGCAAGACCGCTCTCGAATTGTTCAATGTCAGCGATCCGGCCAAACCTTCCGGGGTAATCAGCCTGTCAATTGACGGATATCTGATCGCAAGCCGCCGCATCGGTGAGACCCTTTACATTGTTTCACGATACACGCCTTATATTGAAGGTTATTTACCATATCCTGTAACGGAAAAGGAAAAACAATACAATGCCGCCCTTCTGGATGGCGCCTCTCTTTCGGACCTGTTGCCGGATATAAAGATTAATGGCGAAGAAAAGGGGGATCTGGTGAATCGGGAGAATTG
>JASEGX010000269.1 GCA_030017815.1 Thermodesulfobacteriota bacterium
TCTCCAGATTCTCCCTATCTCAGGCGACTGGCCTGGCTTTTTGCCAAGGGACGCCCGGTCGATCTCCAGTGCCATTACTATGGCCTGGCGCTGGTTTTAAAAAAGGGAGAACATCGCTATGGCGGTTTCCTTAATTGTCTCTGGAGTGCAACTCTAAGCGAGGCCTCGCCCTGGGACGGCAAGATATTTGAACCCGCTATCGAAGCTGAGCTTATGGAATATACAGAAGGCTGGGAAAAAGGCGCCCTTCCAACCTTTATGGGGATAAACTGTTTTAAAGAGGTCTGGGGATCGGTCTGGAATGTCCTGAGTACGGAGGTGCTTACCTTTTGGCTCGACCTGAAGGACGCGCCACCGGCAGAGAAAGAGAAATATGGGTATGATAAAAAAGGCGGGTTCTTTGTAGCGCATAGGGCAGAATCAGTATATCCCGGCAATCCGGGCAAGCAGGTTCTCCAGCTCAATTATCGGTGGCGTAATCTTAAAAATTCTCCGCCCCTACGCTATCTTATAGATGAGTTGGTGGAAATAGCCGATGGTCTTTATCTCGGGCAACTGCTTTTTGCCACTGACAATATTTTAAAGGATTATGATCCCGGTTGTCCGACCGCCGAATCCAAGTACGAACATTTTGGATATTTCGTGTTAATGGACGACGAATGGAACCGGGAAAAGGTTTATCTTCTGACTCCTGGCTCCTGACTTCCGTATTATGAATTCATATTCTGTAACTTCAAGGAGGGCTTATATGAAGACTAAAATTAACAACACTGGCTACCTCATCTTATGCCTTGTGGCTATTTTTCTTTCTTCCTGCGTTGTCGCCGGCAGGCAGGGAGAAGACCTGAGACCTCAACCGGACAAGTTTACCCAGTTTACTTTTAAAAAAGAATGCGTGGAAGGCCCAAAAGACCAGTTGCTGGCGGAAATAGAAAGGGATCTGAAAGAAAAAGGGACAGTTTTAGACCTGATGAAATTTTATTCAGATGAGCTGCAAAAGGACATAAGCACAAAGTCACCGTATTTTGACAAACTCCAAAAGATATTTAACTGTAGCATTGCGCCTCAGGACATGCAGGGTTACGTACACGGCGCAGTGGTGGCCTTTCAGAGTCAGGAGCTGGTTAAGTGTGTGGATATCAACGTCCTCAACCTCCCCTGGCCCCTGGTCCGGGTCTTTTCGCCCTGGACCGGCAAGACCTTTGAAACGTGCGATCCTCAAAAACTTAAAGATATAACCGATGGTTTTGAGACCGGCGAGGTCCCGACGACCTGGGGTTCCAATACCTACAGCACCCGGACGTTCCGCCAGAAAGCGGCCGTGGACACCATGAAGGCCCTCCACATAGAATTAGAGCCGGCTACAGCCGAAGAGATAAGAACCCGTGACTATGACGTGAAGGGCTTCTTTTTTATTGGCCGGGAGGGCCGGTCGGTTAACCCGGATAATAAGGGACGCATGGTCTATCAGTTTAACTATCGCTGGCCCAAGCTCAAGACCTTCCCGCCGGATAACTACTGTATCGATGAGATAGTACAGATAGCCGAAGGCCTCTATATGGGCCAGCTCCTCTATGCCACGGATATGTCCAGGGCATACGATCCAGGTCTCGATCCAGACCTGTACCGGTACCGCAATTTCGGTTATTTTCTCCTCCTGGATGAGGACTGGGAAAAGATGAGGGTTGAGATCGGATTCGATGTAGTAAGATGAAACGTCCATGTCGCATGGCGACACAAAGGACAATGAAAATAATCCCCCCTCACCCCCCT
>JASEGX010000084.1 GCA_030017815.1 Thermodesulfobacteriota bacterium
TCCATATCCAATCGGTCGAAATACATTGATGCCTCACCTTTTGAACGTTACCAAGCAATTCCTTTCTTTATATACATGACAAGGCCCTGTGCCCGCAGGGTTATCTTGTCCCCGGAAGCGATCGCTTCCGGGAGGAGTGTGCCCGGCCCATGCCACACACGGTCAGAAGAGTCCAGCACCTTTTGCCATCTTCCTGCCGGCAAAGAAACTGTGATTGCAATATCCGCTTTATTGAAATTAAAGATGCAGAAAACGTGGCTCTTTTCTGCATCTTTCCACCTTCTCATAAATAAAACCTCCTGCTCCTCAAGCCCCCACGCATCAAGGCTATCTTTATCCAGGGCGGAAAGCGCTGGAATCTCTCGCCTCAGCCCTATGAGATCCTGATAAAATTTGAGTAAAACATTGTGCTTTCCTTCATCCCTACTCCCCCAGTTTATCTTCGCCTTTAGAAATGTCTCTCCACTCTGAGGATCAGGAGTCTCTCCCTTCCAGCTAAAGGCATTGAACTCCTCCTTCCTTCCTTCCCTCACGGCTTCGATCAAATCCGCGTCAGAATGGCTGACAAAATAAAGGAATGGAGCCTCCTCTCCATACTCCTCACCCATAAAGAGAAGCGGTATATAAGGAGATAGCAGAACCACCCCGGCCGCGAGCTTCAGCGCCTCGAACGAGATGAGGGTTGATAACCTATCCCCAAGCATTCTGTTTCCAACCTGGTCATGATTCTGGGCACATACCACAAACTGAGTGGCTGGTCTATCTTTGGCGGTGTTCCCGTGACTTCGTCTTCTGTAGCGGGAATACTGCCCGGAATATATAAATCCTTCTCTTATAGACTTTATAAGGTGATCTATCCGGCCAAAGTCAACGTAGTACCCCTGATCCTCTCCGGTAAGAAGGACATGGAGGGCATGATGGAAATCATCGCACCACTGGGCATCAATGCCATACCCTCCCAGTTCCCTCGGTCTTATCACCCGTGAGTCGTTCAGGTCGCTCTCCGCTATCAGATAAACCTTTCTCCTTTCCCGATTCGAAAACTCTTCAACCCTTTCTGCAAGCTCCTGAAGAAATGGCCTGGCGCTCATGTCAAATATGCCGTGGATAGCGTCAAGACGAAGGGCATCAATATGATAAACCTGAAACCAATATAGAGCATTCTCTATAAAATAGTTATTTACCTCGTCACTATAAGCTCCGTCAAAATTTATAGCCTGTCCCCAGGGGGTTTTATATCTATCAGTAAAGTACGGTCCATAGTCCCACAGATAGTTTCCCTCCGGGCCGAGGTGATTATAGACGACATCGAGTATCACGGCCATCCCCTTTTTGTGGCAGGCATTGACGAGTTTTTTGAGTCCATCCGGCCCGCCATAAGAATCTTGTACGGCAAAAGGATACACGCCGTCATAACCCCAATTTCTCTCTCCGGGAAATTGAGCCACAGGCATTATCTCTATGGCGTTGACCCCGAGATCTTTCATCTCATCGAGCCTGGGAATCACCGCCTCAAAGGTGCCTTCAGGCGTAAACGCCCCCACGTGGAGTTCATAGATTATCATCTCAGAGAGGTCTAATCCCCTCCAGGTATCGTCGTCCCAATAAAAAGAATGGTGATCGACTACTTGAGAAGGCCCATGTACGCCTTCAGGCTGAAAATAGGATGCGGGATCAGGTCTGTCCCGTTCACCTTCAAGCTGGTAAAGGTAAAGAGTTCCGGGAAGCACATCTTCTAATTGTGTCTTCCAGTAGCCTCTTTCATCTCTGCTCAATGAAACGAGACGTTCCTGCGGAGAGACTATCTTTAATTTTACCTCTTTGAGGAGTGGAGCCCAGGCAGTAAATTCGCAACGCCCATTTCCCAGATAATGTGCCCCAATTTTCATCTGAAAATCCCCCCTGCCCCCCTTTTCCAAAGGGGGGATTCGGGGAATCATTCTCATTGTCCCTTGTCCGTCGCAGACAGATGTGTATTTCATTTTCCTTCGCTCTTGAAAAAGACAACGCTGAGCGGTGGTAAGATTAGAGATAAGGAATGGTATTGCCCATGCGCCGGGACCGGGGCTGCTTCAACGCCCCCGGAATTTCCCCAATTGCCTCCCCAGTATATCCGGGCATCGCTGTTTAAAACCTCTTTCCAGAATCCGCCTCTTGGGACCCCTACTCTGTAGTTCTGTCTGGGAACCGGGGTGAGGTTACAGACTACGAGGATAATATCGTCTGTACTTTTACCTCTTCGCGTATAACTTATGACGCTCCCTTCCCAATCAGCGCTGTCTATCCAGGCAAAGCCTTGATTGTTAAAATCCAGTTCGTACAGGGCCGGCTCAGCCCTATAAAAGTGGTTCAGGTCTTTGACCCACCTTTGTAACCCGTAATGGGAGGGATATTCGAGAACATGCCATTCCAGACTCTCCTCATGATTCCACTCTTTCCACTGACCAAATTCGTCTCCCATAAACAAAAGCTTCTTTCCGGGGTGGCCGTACATGTATCCGAATAATAGTCTGAGGTTTGCATACCTCTGCCACTCATCCCCGGGCATTTTTCCGGACAACGCGCCTTTTCCATGAACCACCTCGTCGTGGGAAAGAGGAAGGACGAAGTTCTCGGAAAAGGCATACCAGAGGCTAAAGGTAAGCTGGTTGTGATGATACTTTCTAAAGACAGGATCGTTGGAAAAATAATCCAGCGTATCGTGCATCCAGCCCATGTTCCATTTCATGCCGAATCCGAGGCCCCCCACGTATGGCGGCCGTGAGACCATAGGCCAGGCGGTTGACTCTTCCGCTATGGTCTGAACGTCGGGATAATTTTCGTAAACCGCCTCATTAAACCTCCTTATGAACCTTACGGCCTCTATATTTTCGTTCCCTCCATACTCGTTTGGTATCCAATCTCCGCCCGTTCTCGCATAGTCCAGGTAAAGCATGGAGGCCACGGCATCCACCCTCAACCCATCAATATGGTATTTGCCAAGCCAGAAGAGGGCGCTGCTGATAAGAAAATTTTTCACCTCGTTTCGCCCATAGTTAAAAATGGCGCTTTTCCACTCGGGATGAAATCCTTTTCTAGGGTCTTCGTGTTCATAAACATGCGTGCCGTCAAAATAGATGAGTCCGTGCTCGTCATCTGGAAAATGGGAAGGCACCCAATCCAGGATAATGCCTATCCCGTTTTGATGGAGGTGATCAACAAAGTACATGAAATCCTGAGGCGTTCCGAACCGGCTGGATGGCGCAAAGTAGCCTGTGGTCTGGTACCCCCAGGAGCCGTAGAACGGGTGTTCCATTATTGGTAACAGTTCGATATGGGTGAAACCCATCTCCTTCATATAATCCGCCAGGTAATGGGCCATCTCCCGGTAGGTAAGAAATCGGTTACCCTCTTCGGGGACCCGCCGCCAGGATCCGAGATGTACTTCATAGACAGAAAAAGGGGAGTCAAGCCCGTTACGTTTATACCGATTCTGCATCCATTCGGCATCGTTCCATTCATAGCCTAGCTCCCATACCACAGTAGCGGTTTTGGGTGAAAGCTCCCACAGATAGGCATAGGGATCTCCCTTGTCCACTTTATAATCGTTATAATTTGAGCCGATGTGATACTTATAAAGCGCGCCCTGGCTGACCCCGGAAACAAAACCCTCCCAGATGCCGGAGGCGTCCTCTCTTGACTTTAAGGGATGGGTTTCCGGAACCCATCCGTTGAACTCACCGACCACAGATACCCTGTTGGCATTGGGCGCCCAGACGGCAAAATAAGTACCCTGGGTGTCACCCACAGACATTACGTGTGACCCCAGTTTGTCATGCAGTTGAAAGTGATTCCCCTCTTTGAAGAGATAAATATCATGCTCTGTGAATAGGCTAACATCGTATCGTACGTTCTCCATCTTACCTCCTTGTCTTTTTCAATCAAAAATATCCCTATACACCACTCTTTAAGATACACTGTACACCCCTGACGGGAATAATAATCCAATCAGGACGATTATTCAGTTCATAACCAAGTTCATAAATCGCTTTGTCCAAAAGGAAGGCCTGGAGGAGGGTTTCGAGCTCTCGTTTTTCATGCGGGATGAAAGGAGCTTCTCCACAGGTCTCCAGATAGGAATGGAGGAATATCCCGCTCACATAGTGATACCACAGGTCAGCCCATGGCTCCAGCAGAGGCTTATCTTTGGCTCGCAGCGATGCATCCAGAAAAAGGGCATTATAGGCCGCATAATGAAAGGAGCGAATCATGCCCGCCATATCCCGGAGAGGTGAACGCTTCAATCTCCTTTCACTGAGTGTCCGTGCCGGTTCACCCTCGAAGTCTATAATCACGAAATCCTTTCCGGTAAAAAGAACCTGGCCCAGGTGATAATCTCCGTGAATACGAATCTTCATCGCTGAGATCTTTTCCGGCAAAATTTTCTGGAAGCGGGCCAGAATCTCTTGCTCAGAAGCCAGGATTGCGGATGCGTCCTTTTGCACACCTTCGCGCAGTCTTTTGAGGTTTTTTCCCAGAGATTGTAGCACCCGCCGCGCTAAACTCCGCATAGACTGATATACCGATCTTTGATAAAGCGTTGAGAAGGGTTCAGGGGCAAAATCTGCATCCCCGGATACGGATGATAAGGCGAGATGCAATTCTGCGGTTCGCTTTCCCAGGAGGCGAGCCGTTTCGAAATAAACGCCGCCTATTAATTCCTGCACCAGCGGTGGAATGGCGGAAAATTCGATGCCCAGCAAAGAGGTAGGTATTTCCGGCACATGCCGAATCTCTCGTCTCCTGGACAGAATGCGCTCGAAATATTCGCGCACTGCGTCCAGTGTGTACGTCCAGGCATCGCCTTGATTGGGGACAAAACCCTGCAAGAGGCCGATTAATATCGGCTCCGAGCCCTGACGCCGGTACTCAATGGCGCCGGCAAAAGGGGGAACCTGGGAAAAGTCCGTCTTTTCCGTGAGGAATCTCAAGATTTCAAGGTCAGGATTTACTCCTTCTTCCAGCCGACGGCAGAGCTTTAAGAAAAACTTATCCTCATAGAGGACGGCGGTGTTGCTTTGTTCGGCCTTGAGTAATTGAGAGGTCAATAGCCGCGCCTTATCAGACAGCAGGCTGCGGAATTCCCTACCCGGGAAAGCGACAAGCTCACCTCTCTTGCCCTTTATCCGTTTTCTTTGCGCAATCATGGCCAGAAGGCTCTCACGGACCTTCTCGTCATAAATGCCGTCGCAGAGAACCCCCTCTTCATCCCCGATATGCAAGCATGCGATTACGGCCTGCGGAAATTCTTGTGTAATCTGCTTGGCCTTAGCCCCCTGGATGTATGAGACAGCAAGTGAATATACCTCCATCGTACCCTCTGTATAACCCACCTCCAACAGGACTAATTGAGTCACATCGGCATTTTTAGAAATCGGAATACCTTCCAGGATCTTAACCTGCCGGATCGTCCGTGCCTTTCCGGCAAACCAACGACAACCTTTCAGGTAGCCCGGAAGAATTTTTTTCTCCAGTATTTCCCGGGTATCATCCTCCAGGACCCTCTCCCAATTCCCTTCTACGCGCAGCCCCGGAACGGCTATTTTTTCACAGACGCTGATTGGCTCTCGTCTCTCTTTTAGTAAAAGCCAATAGTGATCGTAGGGCCCGAATGTGAGTACATAAGGTGACTTTTTTATGATCGGGAATTTATTTTGACTGAAGACCTCTTCCGGCACAAATCCGGCATATTGTGAAAGGTCGAGTCCGACCACTTGAGAAAACCTGGACAGGTTTATAACCACGAGTACATTTTCATCCTCATACCGGCGGATAAAAGCCAGTACCTTCGGGTTATTGGGCGAAAGGAATTCTATGGTTCCCCGGCCAAAGGCCTTAAAGCGTTTCCGCATACCTATGACGCGTTTCATCCACCAGAGGAGTGAAGATAAGTTCCGTTCGTGGTTCTCCACGTTTACTGACTCGTAGTGATACTCAGGGTCGATAATCACCGGCAGATACAGCTTCTGGGGATTCACCTTGGAAAAACCCGCATTCCTGTCCGGGCTCCACTGCATCGGTGTTCTAACGCCGTTCCGGTCACCGAGATAATAGTTGTCCCCCATACCAATCTCATCACCGTAATAAATAATGGGCGTGCCCGGGAGAGAAAAGAGGAGGATATTCATAAGTTCTATCTTCCTTCGATTATTACCGACCAGTGGTGCCAGACGCCGGCGGATGCCCAGATTGATTCTGGCGCGCGGGTCTCTGGCATAGACCCGGTACATATAGTCACGCTCTTCGTCTGTAACCATCTCCAGGGTTAATTCATCGTGATTACGAAGGAATAGCGCCCATTGAGCGGATTCAGGTATAGAGGGGGTTTGTTCAAGGATGTCTATAATCGGATAATGGTCCTCCATCCAAAGCGACATAAACATCCTGGGCATAAGGGGGAAATGAAAGGCCATGTGGCATTCATCACCGTCACCAAAATAGGCCGTGGCATCTTCCGGCCACTGGTTGGCCTCTGCCAGAAGCATTCGGTTTTTAAACTTACCATCTATATAAGCCCTTAATTTCTTTAAGAACGCGTATGTCTCGGGCAGGTTTTCGCAGTTGGTTCCCTCCCGTTCATATAAATAGGGGATAGCATCCAATCGCAGACCGTCCACTCCCATACCAAACCAGAAATCAATCACACGGAACAGCGCCTTTTGTACCTGGGGATTGTCAAAATTCAGATCCGGTTGATGGGAATAAAAACGGTGCCAGTAATACGCCTTGGCCACCGGGTCCCAGGCCCAGTTTGAGGGTTCAAAGTCTTTAAATATGATCCGGGCGTCTTTGTATCTTTCCTGGGTATCACTCCAGACGTAAAAGTTTCGCCATGTCGAACCCGGCTTTGCCTGTCTGGCCCTTTGAAACCACTGGTGCTGATCAGAGGTGTGGTTTAAAACAAGCTCCGTGATAACCCGCATGCCGCGTCGGTGGGCCTGCCGCAGAAGCTCCCGAAAATCTCGCAGGCTGCCATAATCTTGATGAATATTGAGATAATCCCCCGTGTCATAACCATCATCCCTTAGGGGAGACGGATAAAAAGGCAAGACCCATAGAGCTGTCACCCCCAGATGTTCAAGGTAATCAAGTTTCTCTATAAGCCCTCGAAAGTCACCTATGCCATCCCCGTTGCTGTCGTAAAACGTCTTTACGTGGAGTTCATAGATGATGGCATCCTTGTACCATAAAGGATCGTCATCGAGATATACCTCTTTCTTAGGCATTAACTTGTCTCCTGTCTCCTCACATAAAATAGTCGAAGTCCGTCTCTCTTTTCAGTCTCTTCCTGATCCTCAAAATATTCGCCGGAAGGACCTGAGGATTAAGCTCTACATAATTTCGTTCTCCCTGCCAGATATATTTATCGTCACTCAAAAGGTCGTGCACCAGGTATGGTTGGTCAGGATCTATGCCTAACTCATGAATAGGAACCTTCAGCCATCCGGACTGGGTATGATACGGATCAAGATTTACCACCACGAGTATAATGTTGGAGAAGTCCTCGGTCGCCTTGGCGTAAAAGAGGAGATAATCATTATCCACTTCGTAAAACTTCAGGATCCACGGGATCTGAAGGGCAGGATTTTCCCTCCTTATCCTGTTCACTCTCGCGATGAAGTCTCTGAGGTTCCCGGGCGCATCCCAATCCCAGTGTTTTAGTTCATATTTTTCTGAATGGAGATATTCCTCCTTTCCAGGTACCGCGTCGTTAACGCACAGTTCAAAAGCCGGCCCATAGATGCCGTAACTGGATGAAAGGGTTGCCGCCAGGGCCATCCTTATGGTAAAGGCCGCCCGACCGCCATACTGCAGTTGTTCCGGAAGGATATCCGGCGTGTTAGGCCAGAAGTTGGGCCGGAAGTATTCTCTAACCTCTGTTTTCATAAGCTCCGTAAGGTATTCCATGAATTCTCTTTTTGTATTCCGCCAGGTAAAGTAGGTATATGATTGGGTAAATCCCAGTTTGGCCAGGTAGTACATGACCTTCGGCCTGGTAAACGCCTCGGCAAGGAAAATCACCTCCGGATAATCCCTTTTGATCTCCTTTATCAGCCATTCCCAGAACGGAAACGTCTTGGTATGCGGGTTATCGGCCCGGAATATCCGTACCCCTTTACCGATCCAGAAAAGAACCACATTTTTCAGTTCCTCCCACAGTTCCGACCAGTGGTCGGTTTCAAAGTTAAGCGGGAATATGTCTTCATACTTTTTGGGAGGGTTTTCCGCATACTGGACTGTCCCGTCCGGACGCCGCCGGAACCACTTCGGATGTTCCTTGACATAGGGATGATCCGGAGAGCACTGAAAGGCCAGATCCAGGGCGATTTCCACCCCGTGCTCTCCAGCCCTGGCTACCAGTCTCTCAAAATCCTCGATGGTTCCAAGCTCGGGGTGGACAGCCTTGTGTCCGCCTTTATCCGAGCCAATAGCCCAGGGACTCCCCACATCTCCCGGACCGGCCTGGGGAAGGTTATTCTTCCCCTTACGGTTGGTCCGGCCTATAGGATGGATGGGCGGGAGATAGAGCACATCAAAGCCCATTCTGGCTATCTCAGGGATAATCGTCTCACAATCCCTGAATGTCCCATGTTCACCAGACCTTGCAGGACATGACCTGGGAAACAATTCATACCATGTGCTGAAAACAGCCCTATCCCGATCTACAGCCACGGCCAGCTCCTTATTATAACGTGTAGCCAGCCCCTTATCCGGATATCTATCCATGAGTTTACCAATTTCTTTACCCAGGATAACGGTCACGGTCTTTTCTATGTCCGTTTCCTTTCTTAAAACGTTAATATATTCCAATAGCTTCTTTCGGTCGTTTTTCGAAGTCCTCTTCACGGCCCTTTCAAGATGTTCAATCCCTATAAGTACATCAACCCGTATATCCTGACCGGCCTCAAATTTCTTTTTGAGATCCTTCTGCCAGGTCCTGAACTGGTCAACCCAGCCCTCGATAGTGTAAAGATAAGGTCCTAGTTCCTCAACGATGAACTGTCCCATCCAACGGTCGTTCTCCATAAACTTCATGGAAACGTCCTGCCATCCTTTATCGCCTTGTCGTTTATAAAGAAGTCTGGCTGAAATAGAATCATGCCCATCGCCAAAGATATCGGCCGTCACTATAACCTTTTCCCCGACAACCCTCTTAATAGGGAAAAATCCGCCGTTTATCTCAGGCCTCACACTCTCTATCACTACTCTCTTTCTTCCCCTATCCGCCATCATAGATGACCCATCCATTTTGATCCCCTTTAATTGGTAATTATCATAAGAAAAGAACCTTTACCTAATGCATTTGAACATGCATAGCGAGCGCATTCCCCGCTGCTTGCGGCGGGGTTAGCGAGCGAATATGATGCATTTTACCTTGCATACGGAGATTCCCCGCAGCTTGCTGCGGGGAGCTTCAATTTGCGGCAGAGTAAAGCCCGAAAAGATCAAAAAACGGGTTCTTAAAAACGTGCATGGTTTAAAATAGCGTAAAATAGGCACAAAAGTCAAGTTAGGGCAGTACCGGCGTTTCCTGAGTTTTTAGGAAACCCTTATGTTTCCGAGCGAAACTTGCTGGAGCAATCCGTCTGAGACGGGCGAGGGCGTATTTTGGACTTTTTACGAAGCCGTCAAGTTTAACTTGTTACAAGAGAGCCTCTTGCAAAACTCCATTTTTTGTCATTCCCGCAACGCTTTTGAGCGGGA